>NZ_JBHSRF010000069.1:0-50343 GCF_042658925.1 Sphaerisporangium aureirubrum | reverse complement strand
TTCAGGTCAGCCGGTGGACGCTCTATCAGCTGATGAACTCCGGCGAACTGGACTCGATCGTGGTGGGTGTGCGCTGCCGTCGCATCCCGGAATCCGCACTGGACGCCTACGTCAGCAGGCTCTGCGAGGAGGCGGCTTGATGGCCAAGCGCGCGAACAGCGAGGGCTCGATCTTCGCCTACAAAACCGGATACGCGGGATACGTCTGGGTCACCACGCCGGACGGCAAGAGAACCCGCAAGTGGTGTTACGGCAAGACCCGCGAGGAGACCCACGAGAAGTGGATCAAGCTCCATGAACTGGCGCGCAAGGGGCCGGTGGTCACCAAGTCGCCGAAGCTCTCCGACTACCTGACCGGCTGGCTCACGAACGTCGTGGAACCCAACCTCGCACCCAAGACCGCCGCCAACTACGAGATGTTCGCTCGGCTCTACATCACTCCCGCCCTCGGCGCCAAGCGGCTCGACAAGCTGACCGTGAAGGACGTACAGACCTGGGTGAACAGGATCCGGACCCTGTGCCAATGCTGCGCCCAGGGCAAGGACTCCGCCCGGCCCAAGACGCACAGCAACCCCAAGCGTCGACAGCAGTGCTGCGCGGTGGGGAAGTGCTGCATGTCCAAGCCTTCGGAGTGGACGGTGCACGACGCGTACATGACGCTGCGGGCCGCGCTGAGCAACGCCGTACGCGAAGAGGTGCTGAGCCGCAACGTCGCGGCCAACGTCAGAATGCCGATGCCTCGAAAGCGCAAGGTCAAGCCATGGTCGGTCGAGGAGGCGCGGGCCTTCCTGGAGTCCGCCCGCACCCGCGACGATCCGATGTACCCGGCCTACGTCCTGGTCCTGGTGCTCGGCCTGCGCCTGGGCGAGGCGCTGGGACTGCGCTGGGCGGACGTCGACCTCACCAACACCGAGATGACCATCGGCTGGCAGCTCCAACGAGTCGCCGGCAAGCTGCTGCACCGGCAGACCAAGACGGACGCCTCCGATGCCACGCTGCCGTTTCCCGAGATCGTGACGGCGGCGCTCCGTGCCCGTCAACGCGCACACGAGAAGGCCCGGGAAGCGGCGGGGGAGTCATGGCAGGAGACCGGACTCGTGTTCACCACCGCGAGCGGGCGACCGGTGGAGCCGTCGAACTTCCGGCGTAGCTTCGCCGGCGCCTGCGACAAAGCCAAGGTTCGCAAGGTCCACGTACACGCCACCCGGAAGACCTGCGCGTCCCTGCTCGTCGCGCTCGACGTCCACCCGCGCGTGGCGATGCAGATCCTCAGGCACAGCCAGATATCGGTCACGATGAACGTATACAGCGAAGTCTCTTCGGAGGAGACGCGTAAGGCGCTCAAGAAGCTTGGTGACCGGCTGGATTCGTAGTCGTTGCTGTATTTCCGTGCTGTACGCAGCAGAAAAGGCCACTTCCCGATCATGGGAGGTGGCCTTTGAGCTGGGGTGGAGCCTAGGGGATTTGAACCCCTGACTTCCTGCTTGCAAAACGGCCCAGTCAGCTGGGAAAACACCCCTGACCTCGGCGACAACCTTGCGCCGAATCCCCGCGACTCCCCCTTGATCACCCCCCTTAATGGCACGCTAATGGCACGCGATCAAGGGCGCGCCAGGCCGAACACCACTCCACCTCAACCCCGGCATCTCGGTAGGTCAAGAGACAAAGCCCTGGACCTCCGATCGCCAACCCCGTACGCCGGCCAACCACGATGAGACGATCGTGAGAGCAGTATCCGTGCGAGCGCTCGTCAGAGATTGGGCTGAGCGCTTACTTATCAGGACCGTTCGGCTCGTGATCAGCGGGCTACGGTCTGGCTCGCGACGGTGGCCGGTGGCCGTGATCGTGAGTGGTTGGGGAACTGTCGCAGCACGCGTTGCAGTAGCCCAACGTCCCCTGGTTCTCCCCCGTCCTCCTCGTAGCTGCCGTCCCCAGGGCGAGGACGCCGAGTCAAGGGTCAACGAAGTTGATCGCGCAGCGACGCCATAGGCGCCCTTGACTTGGCGTCCTCAACCGGGACACTTGACCAGCGAGGAGGACAGAGACGGATCTTGACCTGCTACCCTGGAAAAATCTTGAGGATATCCGCCGCACCGCTACCACCGAAAGGGAACGAACGGGTAGGGTCGCTCCCATAACATAAGACCTCGCGACGACGTAGGCGACGATCAGAAGCTGATGCTTCTATCGTCGCTTTTTGCGTTCGAGGACGGAATCGTAAGGAGGTGAAATATGAGCGCAGCTGAGGAGATCGGGCGGACGGTACGGCTCACAACGGCAAACTGGGGCCGTACCGCCCGCCTATGCGCCCTGCTTGTGTGTACAGCACTTGCAGGCGCGCTGTTCATTGCCGTTCGCCAACTTCCGTTGATCGCATGGTGAGCTAGCGAAGGCAGTCCTTTCACCCTATGGCGACCGTCTGTGCAGCGCTACCTTCACAGACGGTCGTCTGGTTCTCGCGGCCCGAGGCGGGCGCACGCGAGAACGGCCGCTAGGCCGCACGCGCAGCGTGCGGCACGCAAGCAGGGCCGCGAGCGGCGCGGAGCGCCGCCTTGATACATAACAGCGGAATTCGGCAAGATCCTCGGTGCTCTTGGGTGACTGCTTCAGAGCAGGTGTGTGCCGTCGTGGTGGCGGATGGCCGGTATCTGATCGTCGCGCATGGCGTCCAGGACGCGGACAGCGAAGGCTTCGGATGCGAGGGTGCGGACCTCGTCTGCGGTGACCCAGCGGAACGAGCGGGCCTCGTCGGTCTGGGTGAGGGTGCCGCCGATGACCTTGCAGCGGAAGACCAGGGCGATGATGTTGCGGGTCATGTTCTTGTAGACGCCGGTGAGGGTGATGGGGTCGACGTCGAGGCCGGTTTCTTCGCGGATTTCGCGGCGTAGGCCGGTGTGGATGTCTTCGTGGTGTTCGAGGATGCCGCCGGGGGCTTCCCAGTGGCCGTTGTCGCGGCGTTGGGTGAGGAGGGCTCGGCCTCGGTCGTCGATGATCACGCCTGCCACGCTGACGGAGTGCGTGTTGTGGTGATCCATCGGGATTACCTCCGGCGGTGCTGGTCGCTATTCTCGACGGCGGTACACGTATGTACGAGTCGAGGAGTTGGGTCGTGGCCGAGCTGCCGTTGCCGGATCTGGACCCGACCAGCGATCGGGCGGTGTTCCGTCAGATCGCCGATCACAGCCGTGATGCGATCGAACAGGGCGTCTTGGCTGAGGGGGACAAGGTGCCCTCGGAGGCTCGGCTCATGCAACATTACGGTGTGGCGCGGATGACCATCCGCAACGCGCTGCAAGTGCTTCAGGGTGAAGGGCTGACGGTCGCGGAGCATGGGCGTGGGGTGTTCGTGCGGTCGCATCCGCCGGTGCGGCGGTTGGCGTCGGATCGGTTCGCTCGGCGTCATCGTGAGCAGGGTAAGGCCGCGTTCATCGCCGAGACTGAAGGGGCCGGCGGGAAGCCTTCGGTGGATTCGATCCGGATCACTGAGGAGGCGCCGTCGGCTGATGTGGCGTCGCTGCTGGGGCTGACGGCGGCGGACTCGGTGATCCGTCGCTCTCGCCGGTATTTGATCAACGGGCAGCCGGTGGAGACGGCGGTGTCCTACGTTCCGGCGGTGATCGCTCGGGGGACGCGTATCGCGGAGCCGGACAGTGGGCCGGGTGGAATCTATGCGCGGCTAGAGGAGTTGGGGTTCCGGCTGGATCACTTCGTGGAGGACATCCGGTCGCGGATGCCGCTGCGTGATGAGATGCGGGCGCTGAAGCTTGCGCCGGGTGTTCCGGTGTTTCACCTGGTGAGGACGGCGTTCACGTCAGATGGCCGGGCGGTGGAGGTGTGCGACACGGTGATGTCGAGTGATGCGTATGTGTTGTCGTACGAGTTGCCTGCGCGGTAGGGCTTGACGAACTCCTCTAGAGGAGTCATAAATGACTGAGCAAAGCACTCCTCTAGGCGAGTAGACAGCTATGGGAGTGATCTTCGGACCGGCGACGTGATCGGGTGGAGTCACATGACCGACGAGTGCGTGTCCTGCGCGGGACGCGGATGGAAGTACGTCAGCCCGCGGCGCGGATTACTTGCCGTACCCGGCCAAGTCCCTGCGTCCGGCCGCGTGCAACAGCCGTGCTCTACCTGCTGGGGGGCTTCCGGCCCAACCTTCTCCGGCGGAGCGGCGTCGTGATCGGCAGGCCGGGGCCGGCGCGGGAGGGTGGGTCGCATCGGCGTTCGTCGGGGCGGCACCGGCCGGGGCGTCTACCGGAGCGGGTGTCGCGGCGAGACTTCGATGCCGCTGCGATCGCGCAAGCGGAAGTGCTTGATCAGCTCGAACCGGCGTGGGTGGTCTGGTACGGCGTGTACTTCCGCCGGTTCTACGCGATCGCGCTTACCTCCGGAGTCGGCCCGTTGTGTATCGCGGCGGGGTCGTGTGAGGCGTTGCGGAAGATGATGCGGGAGTCGGAATCGTCGGTACGGCTGGCGGTGTGGGCGTGATGTTCTCCGAGGAGATCACTCTGCGGCGGGCCACCGCGCAGCGTGATGCGCTGGCCGACCTGGGCAAGATTCTCAGCGGGTCTGGGCTGCGTTGCCTGGTGGTGGAACGAGTACGGCTGGTGATCACGCGTTCCTACGGCCCCCGGGCCTATCTGCCGCCGCATATGGAGGTCCGGGACGGGACGCGCCTGGTGGTGACGATCTCGGTGAGTGAGCGGGCCGGACGGCGGCCGTATTTCATGGTCACCTTGCCCGGCGGGATCCAGGTGCGCATGGGCGACGTGACCGACGCCGAGTTCACCGCCGGGTACGTACGCCGGGTTCCCGAGCTGCAACAGGACGCGGACGGTGGTCGTGGCGCGCGGTGAGGATCAGCCGGTGTCGCTGGCCGTGCTGGCGGATGCCTACGGCCGTCACTGGGAGATCATGGATTCTGCGGGCGGCGGCTGGATCGCGGTGCGCCGTCACGGGGTGTCCGCCGGTGCGGTGGCGCGAGGGCTGTCGAACGTGCGGTGTGCCGGCACGTTGGCTGAGCTGGCCCGGTGTCTGGAGAGCGAAACCGAGATGGAACGACGGCCGCCGCGCTTCGACAGACTACCGGCAGTGGTGATCCCTTCCCCCCGGAAGTCGTAACCGCGCGGCGGCTGGCCGATGCGATCTTTCGACGTTCAGCTATGCAGCAAAGGTGCTGCTCAGTATCCTGACGATAAGTCGAGTAGTGGGGTTGTTGTCATGTCGGTATCTGATGGTGAGTACGCGCCGCCGAAGTATGCGCAGATCGTGACGGCGATCCGGCGGAAGATCGCCGATGGTACCTACCCCCCGGGGTCGCAACTGCCCTCGGAAACCCAGCTCGTTCGCGAGTTCGCGGTGAGTCGTCCCACGGTGGTGCGGGCGCTTCAGGTGTTGCAGCTTCGCGGGATCATCGATCGTGAGCACGGCCGGGGGTCGTTTGTGAAGGCGTCCCCGCCGGTCGGTGAGGGGGAGTCGGCTCGTCCGGGGCGTGCGGTGCTGGATCGGGTGGAAGCCGAAGAGGGTGCGGCGGTGCTGCATGCGGGGGTTGTCCCGGCGCCAGCGAACGTCGCGGGGATGTTCTCGTTCCCGGCCGGGACGCCGATGGTGCGGCGTCAGGTGTTGCTCAGTGCGGCTGATGAGCCGTGTGAGCTGGTCACGTTCTGGTGCCCGGTGGAGATCGGGCAGGGGACCGACCTGGGCGGGGAGCGGCCGTTGACGGTCAGCGTGCGTCAGCATCTGCACGCGGTGGCGGGGCTGCGGCTGGAACACGTGGTGGAACGCCTCGCCGCACGCCACCCGGTGCCTGATGAGGTGCAGGTGTTCGGCCTGGGTAAGACGGCGGCGGTGTTGGGGGTGGTGGCGCGGGTGTTCGCCTCCGGTAGCCGGTTGGTGCTGGTGGTGGAGATCGGGCTGCCCGGGGCGCTGCATGAGTTGGAGGACTCCTACTCGTTGTGATGTGACGTAGCTCACACCGATATAGGGAAACTTGTCTTGTCCAGTGAGCGTTACACCGATTAGAGTCACTCGACAGTACGAGTTGCTGACAGTACGACTGGAGAACAGGAGAACAGGGCAATGGCCATCCCGCACAGCTTCCGCGTCACCTTCGGCGAGGCGTTCCCGCACGGCTGCTTCATGGTCGGGGACGTCGAACAGGTCAAGGACTTCGACGCCTCCACCGCCGGCAAGCCGGTGTACGCCCGGGACAAGAACACCGGCGAGTTCGTCTGGCAGGTCACCGTGGTCGACTGCGACCCAGACGCCCGGGACAAGACGGTCAAGGTCAAGGTCAGCTCCCCGGTACGGCCGGTTCCTCCGGCACCGCTGACCGGGCTGCCGTTCATCCCGGTGGAATTCGACCAGATGACCGTCATCCCCTGGCTGAACGGGCAGCGCATCGCCTACTCGGTCCGGGCCCGCCAGCTGCACGCTCCCACCGCCGGGGCCGGTATCCACCCCACCGGCAACGGCAATGGCAAGCCCGCCACGGTCGGCAAGGACGCGGCGGCGTGACCGCGGGCAGGCGGGTCAACGGGTCCTGGCAGACCACCACGCTGCACATCGACGGACGGGCACGGGCGGCGTGCCTGAGCTACCCGCACCGCACACCGATCCTGGAGATCGGCGCCGGGAACTCGATCATCAAACTCACCCTGCACGCCAGCCACATCGACCAGGCCACCGTCACCTTTGCCCGGGAACTGGCCGAACAGGCACACACCTTCGCCCGTGAGGTCGAACGACTGCACCCCACCCACCCCACGCCCCGGCAGGAGAACACCTTATGAGCGGCTACAGCTACACCACGATCACGATGGAGCCCGACCAGGCTCCCCGGGTGGCGATGCACCTCTACCCCGACCAGCACGCCCGGATGACCTACTTCCCGGCCACCGACACCCCGGCGGCGTTCATCTTGATCGAACACGCCAAGGCACACCTGAGCATCGGAACGACCAGCGACACGACGATCACCGACGCCCACGTGCAGTTCGCACGAGACCTGTACGGCGCGGCGGCGCAGTTCCTTGCTGACTGCGAGCGACTGCGCGACGACCACGCCACCCAGACCGACCAGCACGACACGTCGGCGAACCAGGGGGCTGCGGCCTGACCGGTTGGCGTGGTGGGGCCGCTGGAAGCGGCAACTTCCGGCGGCCCCTGCAACACATCTCCCCAAGCGACACGACATCACGAGAAGAGGCACCCAGCTTATGTTGCGTAAGCTCCCCGGCGATCACACCCGCGACATTGTCTCCACCGTTCCTACCTCGGTGGTGTTCCGGCCCGTCGTGGTCAACACCCCGGCCATCATCACCCTGGCCGCGCTGCTAGTCCGCGCGTTGGCCGGCGCGGCTCGGACGGTGTGGCGGCATCCGGTCGCTTGCCTGGCCGTCACCGTCCCGATCGCGTTATGCCTGCTGCTCGGCTGGCGTACCGGCTTGCTCGTCCCGCTGGCCGTGGTCTCGGCGCTGACCGGGTGGCGGTTCACCGAACCGGCGTCGTTCACCCGGTGGGTGGGGCTGCGGTTGCGGGCCTGGTGGGTTCTGATGTGGGTGTACCGGCGGCACTGGCAACCGGTCATGGTCGTCTCCGGACTGGCCAAGCACCTCGGCGCCCGGGAGTACCTTCCCCGGCTGGTCAAGGTCACCTGCACCCCGACCGCTGACGTGGTCCGGGTCAAGATGCTGTCGGGGCAGTCGGCCGACGCCTGGCAGGAACGGGCCGACAACCTGGCGCACGGCTTCGCCCGGCCCCAGTGCCGCGTTACCCTCGGCGCCCCCGGGCGCCTGGTCCTGGTCTTTCCTCGGCGGGATCTGCTCGCCACCGCGATCCCGGCTCTGCCGTTGCCTGCTGGTCCGCTGGTGGCTTCGGTGCCGATCGGGCTGCGGGAGGATGGCGCGCCGTATCTGCTCAAGCTGCACGGCACACATGTCCTGGTGGCCGGCGCCACCGGTGCGGGCAAAGGGTCGTGGCTGTGGTCGGCGATCCGTGCGCTGCTGCCTGCTGCGGCGGCCGGTCTGGTCCAGTTGTGGGCGCTGGACCCCAAGCTGATGGAGCTGTCCTACGGCCGGGACCTGTTCGGCAAACGCTACGCCGCCGATCCGGCCGACTGCGCCGAGCTGCTGGAAGCGGCGGTGCAGGTGATGCAGGAACGCGCGGCCCGATACGCGGGGGTTCACCATGCGCATGTCCCCACCGTGGATGACCCGTTCGTGGTGGTGATCGTGGATGAGGTGGCGTTCCTGACGGCTTACCAGACCGATCGCAAGCTCAAGGAACGCATCCTGGGTGCGCTGGCCACCTTGACCACTCAAGGCCGTGCGGTCGGCTTCACGGTCCTGGCCGCGCTCCAGGACCCGCGCAAAGAGGTGCTCAGCATCCGCAACCTGTTCCCCGACAAGATCGCACTACGGCTCGACGAACCCACCCAGGTAGATCTCGTGCTCGGGGATGGTGCCCGGGACCGGGGCGCCCTGGCCGATCAGATCTCCTCCTACCCCGCGACCGGGGCCGGCGTCGGGTATGTGCGGCTGGAAGCCAACCCCGAACCTGTCCGGGTCCGGGCCGCCTACGTCAGTGACACCGACATCCGTGCGATGGTCTACGAGTTTGCCGGGGTCGGTGAGGGGCGATGACGCTGGCGTACGTGTTGGATGGGCTTCGGTGCGAGGTGTGCCGGTGCCTGAACATGCTGTGGCTGGACCCGGTGCGCGGCATCATCGAGTGCCACGCCTGCCACCAAACCGCCATCGCCCTCCCCCCGGAGAACGGCGGTGAGGCCCGGTGACCCATCCCGCCGACCGCACCCTGCCCCGTGCCGTGCGCGCGTCGATGCCGATGGCACTGGACGTGATCGAAGAGGTCGCCCGGCAACACGGGGTGTGCATCCGGCCGGTGCCGCTCAAGCGCACCGACATCACCACCGGCACGGTGGAGTACGTCAACATCCCCTGCGGCGCCACCCTCGACGCCAAGTGTGAACCCTGCGCGCGGCGGGCCGTGCAGTTGCGCAAAGCCCAGTGCCGTGAGGGCTGGCACCTGGACGACGAACCCGTCACCGAACCCGCGCCGCCCACTGAGCGGCAGCGGTGGCTGATCGAGGAACGCGCCGACGCTCACGCCGGCCGGGAACTCGCCGTACAGAACGGGGACGACCTTGCGGCGTGGGATGAGGCCATCACTCTCGTGGAAGATGAGCTGGCGACCTCCGGGGTCCGGGGCAGTGTGCTGCCCGAGCAGGGCAAGCCGCGGCGCTCTCGCTCCACCCGGCGTCGACAGGATGCCCCTGAGCTGCCCAAGCGGCAGCGTGAGGCGCGCACCGTGGGGCGGACGTTCGCCGCACCGGACGGCAGGATCTACCGGCCGTCGCTGTTCGTCACGTTGACCTGTGACACCTATGGCAAGGTGCGCCACGACGGCACCCCGGTCGACCCGGCAACGTACGACTATGTGCGGGCGGCTCGGGATGCGATCCACTTTCCCAAGCTGGTGGACCGGTTCGTGCAGAACCTGCGCCGGGTCGCCGGGTACGACGTGCAGTACTTCGCCACCGTCGAACCACAAAAGAGGCTGGCTCCACACCTGCACATGGCCGTACGCGGCACCCTACCCCGCACCGAGGTCAAGGCCGTCGCGGCGGCCACCTACCACCAGGTGTGGTGGCCACCGTGCGACCGGGTCCGATTCGAGGGTGATCACCTGCCGGTCTGGGTCGTCGACGACAACGCCGCCGACCGGGACGACGGGCAGGCCGGCGACTACCTCGACCCGACCACCGGCGAAGTCCTGCCCACCTGGGAACAGGCACTCGACCAGCTCGGCACCGACCCCGACGCCCAACCGCTGCACGTGGTTCGCCTCGGCCCACAGATCGACGTCAAAGGCGTACTCGCCGGATCACCCAGCGCGGACAAGGGCCTGACCTACCTCACCAAGTACCTCACCAAGTCCCTGTCCACCTGCCACCAGGCCACCACCGACACCCAACGCGCCCACCTGGAACGGCTGATGGCGGTACTTCGCTACGAGCCATGCGCACCGAGCTGCCCGAACTGGCTGCGGTACGGAGTGCAGCCCAAAGCCGCCAGGGCGGGCATGCGGCCGGGGTCGTGCCGGGGCAAGGCACACAAGCCCGAACACCTCGGGTACGCGGGCCGGCGGGTCCTGGTCTCCCGCAAATGGTCAGGCAAAACCCTGACCGAACACAAACACGACCGCCGGGCCTGGGTGCTGCAACAACTCGGACTTTCGGCAACCGACGAACAGACCCAACCCCCTGACCCCCACCGCTACCTGTGGCGCGTCGTCACCCCCGCCGATCACGACGTGCCACCCATGGCCGAACGACTACTCACCGAGATCGCTAACCGGCAACGATGGCGCGCCGCACTCGACCAGGCACAAGCACGAGCAGACGGACAACCCACCCCAGAAATTCCGGCAACAGGGAGGGCAGCATGAGCAGGCGGAGTGTCGGTGTAGTGCGTACGCCGCCTTCCGACGTCGTGCGTGGTCGTCTGCTGACGGTCGAGCAGGCGGCCGAACGGCTGAACACCTCGGTGCGGTTTCCTCGTCGCCTGATCGAAGAGCGGCGGATCACGTTCGTACACATCGGTCGCATGGTCCGCATTCCAGAGTCGGCGCTTGAGGACTTCATCCGGGCCGGACTGGTGGAACCGATCTCCACAGGCAACGGGAGGGCGGCCTGATGGCGAACCGCGATGGCCACCGCCGTTTCGGCAACATCCGCAAGCTCCCCTCCGGCCGATTCCAGATCCGCTATCCGGGGCCTGATGGTCAGTTCAGGACCGGGGACACGACTTTCGCCACGCGGACGCATGCGGATCGGGCGCTCATCATCATTGAGGCTCAGCTCATCGCGGGGGAGTGGACCGATCCCCAGCGTGGCAAGGTCCTGCTCGGCGATTACGCGCGGGCGTGGATCAGGGAACGGCCGGGTCTGCGGCCCAAGACGGTGGAGGGCTACACCTGGCTGCTGAACCGGCACATCGTTCCCGGCCTCGGCGGTGTGCCGGTGGGGAAGCTGTCCACCCCGATGGTGCGGGCCTGGCGGGCAAGCCTGCTGAACGCCGGCATCTCGGTGTCGACAACGGCCAAGGCGTACCGCCTGCTGCGGGCCGTGCTCATGACGGCGGTGGAAGAGGACAAGATGATCAGCCGGAACCCGTGCCGTATCAAAGGGGCCGACAACGAGCACACCCCGGAGCGGCCGATCCTCACCGTGACCCAGGTGTTCGAGCTGGCCGACCGGATGGCCGATCGGCGGTTCCGGGCGCTGGTCCTGCTGACCACCTTCGCGAGTCTGCGATGGGGCGAGGTGATCGCATTGCGCCGGGCAGATGTCGACCTGACGGCCCGCACGGTACGCGTCCGGGAACAACTGCTGGAACTGGACGGCGGACAGATGCTCCTCGGGCCGCCCAAGTCACGGGCCGGCAGGCGCACGGTCGGCATCCCGGCGGCCATCGTGCCCGCGCTCACCGATCACCTTGACGAGTTCGTCGGCGATGACGCGGACGCCTTCGTCTTCCTGGGGCTGCATGGCGGCTTCCTGCGGGGTGGCAACTTCCGCCGGGCTGCCAAGTGGGGCGAGGCGCTCAAGGCTATGGGGATCACGGGGCTGCACTTTCACGATCTCCGGCACACCGGTAACACGCTGGCCGCGCAGTCGGGGGCGAGCTTGGCGGACCTCAAGGCGCGGATGGGGCATGACAGCGACCGGGCTGCGCTGATCTATCAGCATGCGACACGAGACGCGGATCAGAAGATCGCCAATGCGTTGAGTGCGCGGGTGGAGGCGGACCGGAAAAGCGCCGATAACGGGGGCACCGGTGCGCCGATCGCTGCGGGCTAATGGCACGTTAATGGCACGAGCGCCCCGTTTCCTGAGTGGAGACGGGGCGTTTGGCCTGGTGGAGCCTAGGGGATTTGAACCCCTGACTTCCTGCTTGCAAAGCAGGCGCTCTGCCAACTGAGCTAAGGCCCCTTGGGGGGTTAGCTTACCTGGAGGTGGTGGCTACTGGGGTGGGGGTGGGGGTGGTGTCTAGGACTAGGGAGGGGAAGTCGGCTATGGAGTCGATGATTCTGGTGGCGCCGCCTCGGAGGAGGCGTTCTCGGCTGTGGACGCCGGTTAGGACGCCGGCGACTATGCGGGCGCCGGCTCGGGAGCCGCAGAGCATGTCGCTTTCTGAGTCGCCTACTACTGCCACCTCGCGGACGGAGCCGATCTTGAGGCGGAGGATGGCTGTCAGGACCATGTCGGGCCAGGGGCGGCCGCGGCCGGCGTCTTCGGGGCAGAGGGCCAGGTCGACCTTGTCCATCCAGCCTACGGTGCTCAGGACTCGGCCCAGGGTGGCTCGGCTGAAGCCGGTGATCAAGCAGATTTTGATGTCCGCGGCGCGGAGCTTTTCCAGTGCCTCTACGGTGCCGGGGACGGGGAACAGGCCGGCGCGGTCGATGGCTCCCTGGTAGGAGCGCTCGAAGGTGAGGTTGGCGGCCTGGGCCTGGGCCTCGTTGGCGGGGAAGATGCCGCGGAAGACCTCGATCTTGGGGTTGCCGCGGGAGCGGTGCACGTGCACCATGGCCCGGGCGTACGCCCCGGTGCCGGGGACGATTCCCTGGGTGGCGATCGCCTCGGCGAACGCCCGCTCGACCATGGAGATGTCGCCGATCGTGGTGCCAGCCAGATCAAGGCAGGCCAATTTGATGGACGAACCGGTCATACCGTCGTCCTCACCGAGAGGCGTAAGCATCGACGCGCCCGCATCGTCAGCCGGTGGTCAGTTGTCGCCGCCGGTCGCCTCGGTCCACAGATCGAGCTCGGCGCGGTCCGCCTTGACCTTGCGCCAGACCAGCAGACCTCCGACGGCGAGGATCGCGAGGACGATCAGCTTCTTCACGGTGCAACCCCACTTCTCAACGGTCTCACCAGCAGCGGCTGGGACAACGCCGGGTTTCTAACAGATGATTGCAGCCTAGCAAGGGATCGGGTCACACCTTTGGCCGCACGAGAAGCGGTTGTCGCCAATCTTGCGATACGGAACCGTCTTCCCGACATCTGTCACGGGCCTCGGTCCTTCAGGTAAGACCCCTGAGCTGGCGTTGGCCGGTCCGCTGGACTCGGAGGTTCTACCTCTCAGCCCTGCTTATGCCATTTTCTTCATCCTTGCTACCCCCCATACGGGTCTACCCCTATAAGGACACCGGTTGTCCACAGCCTGTGGACAACCGGTGCGCGAACTTCAGGGCAGCTCGTAGTCCAGGACGTACGTGTGGCCGCCGTCCTCCTCGATGGCGATGCCGCCGCCGCCCGCGATGCCGAGCAGTTCGCCGGTGCCGGAGTCGGGAAGGATGGTCCAGCTCAGCGACCGCTCACCCCCGGAGCCCGAGGCGGTGTGGTGCAGGACGAAGGTCCCCTTGCGCCCGTGGGCCGTGCCGGTGAAGCGCTCGAACGCGACATAGGCGGCCGAGCCCTCGACCGCGGCCGTGGCGGTGAGCAGGTCAGCCGTACTGGTGCCGTCCAGGTCGCCGTGGAAGGTCTTGGTGACGTGGACGCGGCCGATCGTGGCCCCCTCGTCCTCGTCGGCGGTCTCCTGGTCCCAGCGGTCGATCTCGAAGCTGCCGGTGGCGCGTGGCACGGAATTCCTCCCCTTGTCGTGGAACACCTCAACATCCTGCCCGGCATACCTGACAGTTGCCGTCAGGTACCACGATCGGTCATCCAGCATGAATTCCGACAATCGACCTGCTACCGCTCCGCCAGCTACCATGAAAAAGCGGAAATCGCGCGGTGAGCAGCCCTTCCGGCACGCCCTACGCAAACGGAGAGAAGATGGCCCTGTTCGACTTGCCCCTGGAACGTCTCCGCGACTACCGGCCGGACCGCGACGAGCCCGCCGACTTCGACGGCTTCTGGAAGGACACCCTGGCCGAGGCGTCCAGCCACCCCTTGGAGCCGAGCTTCACGCCGTACGACGCCGCGCTGTCCACCGTTGAGGTGTTCGACACCACGTTCGCCGGCTGGGGCGGCCATCCGATCCACGCGTGGCTGGTGGCGCCTCAGGGCACAACCGCGGCGCCGTGCGTCGTGCAGTACATCGGCTACGGCGGCGGGCGCGACCTGCCCCTGGACCACCTGGTGTGGCCGGCCGCCGGGTTCGCGACGCTGGTCGTCGACACCCGCGGCCAGGGCGCCCAGCACCACAACAGTTCCGGCTCCACCGGCGACCCGCACGGCGGGCCGCACATGCAGGCCCCCGGCGTGATGACGCGGGGCATCCTCGACCCCGAGCACTACTACTACCGGCGGGTCTTCACCGACGCCGTGCGTGCGGTGGACGTCGCGGCGGCCCACCCGGCCGTGGACGCCGACCGTATCGTGGTGGCCGGCGTCAGCCAGGGCGGCGGCATCGCGCAGGCTGTCGCGGCGCTCCAGCCGAAGGTCGCGGCGGCGCTGATCGACGTGCCGTTCCTCACCCACTTCCGGCGCGCGGTGGAGATCACCGACCGCGACCCTTACCAGGAGATCGTGCGGTTCCTGTCCACGCAACGGGACAGCGCCGAGCAGGTCTTCCGCACACTGTCGTACTTCGACGGGCTGAACTTCGCGGCCCGCGGCGAGGTCCCCGCGCTGTACTCGGTGGCGCTGATGGACTGGATCTGCCCGCCGTCCACCGTCTACGCCGCCTACAACCTGTGGGCCGGGCGCAAGGACATCACCGTGTGGCCGTGGAACGGCCACGAGGGTGGCGGCAGCAGGCAGCGCGACATCCAGCTGCGCTACCTGCGCGACCTCTTCGCGGGCTGAGCCGAGGGCGTCAGGGCGGCGCGTCCACGCCGTACGCCTCGGCGATCCGCCGTGCCCCGGCCAGCAGGGGTTCCACCAGCCGCGGCAGCTCACGGGTGCGCCGGGACGACAGCACGATGCCGATCGCGGCGATCGGCCGCCCGCCCACGATGATCGGCGCGGCGGCCGAGCACGAGCCGAGCGTCATCTCCTCGCAGGTGATGGCGTATCCCTGAGCGCGTACGGCCGCCAGCTCGCGGGCGAGCCTGCCCGGCTCGGTGATCGTGTGCGGGGTGGGCCGTTCCAGCTCGCGGGCGAGGTACGCGCCGATGAACCAGTCGGACTCGTGCGCCAGCAGCGCCTTGCCCACGCCGGTGGGATGCATGGGCAGGCGCGTGCCGGTCCGCGACACGATGGGCACCGCGTTGCGGCCGTGCACCTTGTCGACGTACAGCACCTCCACGCCGTCCCGCACGGCCACGTGGACGTTCTCCCCCGTGGCGGCGAACAACTCCTGCAGCCACGGGTGCGCGACCTCCCGCAGCCTGCTCGGGGCGAGCTGGCCGAGCTCCCACAGGCGAAGGCCGATGTGGTAGCGGCCGTCCCGGTCCCTGGCCAGCGCGTGCGACGCCTCCAGTTCCCCGACCAGGCGGTGCGCGGTGGAGAGCGCGACGCCGCTCCGCTCGGCGATGGCGGTCAGGGTGAGGCGCTGGTGGCCGGCGTCGAAGGCGCCGAGGACGGCCAGCACCCGGGATGTGACCGACCGCCCCGGCTCGCGTGATCCGCCGGACACGACAAAGACCTCCTACGGCAGGGGCACCGACCCGGGAAATTCTGGCACCGGCTTCCACTGGGCGGAAGTGAAGCCTCGTTCCGGGGTGGCCCGCGGCACCATGCTCGTAACCATGCGAACTCAGGTCGCGATCATCGGGGCCGGTCCGGCGGGCCTGCTCCTGTCCCATCTGCTCCATCTGCGAGGCATCGCCTCGGTGGTGCTGGAGCTGCGTGACCGCGCGTACGCCGAGGGCCGGGTGCGTGCCGGGGTGCTGGAGCAGGGAACGGTCGACACGCTGATCGACGCGGGGGTGGGTGACCGGATGCTGCGCGAGGGCATGCCGCACCACGGCATCGAGCTGCGCTACGGCGGCCGGAGTCATCGCATCGCCTTCGAGGAGCTCGTGCCGGGCCGGGCCATCACGGTGTACGGCCAGCAGGAGGTCGTCAAGGACCTGATCGCCGCGCGGCTGCGGGACGGGGGAGACCTGAGGTTCGAGGTGGACGACGTGGCGGTGCACGACCTCGCGACCGAGCACCCGTACGTGACCTTCGGCGGCGAGCGGCTCGACTGCGACTTCATCGCCGGATGCGACGGGTTCCACGGCGTGTCGCGGCCGTCCATCCCGGACGGCGTGCTGACCGAGTACCGGCGGGAGTATCCCTTCGCGTGGCTCGGCGTGCTGGCCAGGGTCAAGCCGTCGTCGCAGGAGCTGATCTACGCGCGCACCGACCGCGGGTTCGCCCTGCACAGCATGCGCTCCCCCGAGATAAGCCGGTTCTACCTGCAGGTACCGCCGGACGAGGACCTCGCGAACTGGCCGGACGAGCGGATCTGGGCCGAGCTGAAGACCCGCCTGGAGACGATCCCGGGCTTCAACCTCGCCACCGGGCCGATCCTGGACAAAAGCATCACCCCCATGCGCGCCTACGTCGCCGAGCCCATGCGGTACGGCCGCCTCTACCTCGCCGGGGACGCCGCGCACATAGTCCCGCCGACGGGCGCGAAGGGCCTCAACCTGGCGGTGGCGGACGTCCGCCTGCTCACCGACGCGCTGGCCCTCTGGTACACGACCGGCTCGGCCACCTCGCTCGACGGTTACTCGGAGGCCTGCCTGAAGCGAGTGTGGCGGGCGCAGCACTTCTCGTGGTGGATGACGACGCTGCTGCACACCTTCGACTCCGACGACCCCTACGGGCGACGGCTCCAGCTCTCCCACCTGGACCAGGTGACCTCCTCCCGCGCGGCGGCGACGACGCTGGCGGAGAACTACGTGGGGATCCCCTACGAGAGCGCCCCCGGGGCGCGCGTGAAGGAAACGTCATGACCCAACCGCCGTACCTGAGCCCGTCGTACCGCAGCACCATCCTGCGGGCACCGTCCCAGGCGCTCGTGCTGCCGCCCCTCGGACCGGACGCGATCGAGCTGACCGGCCCGGTGTTCGGCCACCACGACGTCGGGGCGCTGGACCACGACCTGACCCGGCGGCACGACGGCGAACCGATCGGCGAGCGGATCATCGTCAGCGGCCGGGTGGTGGACGCCGGCGGGCGGCCGGTACGGGGCACGCTGGTCGAGATCTGGCAGGCCAACGCGGCCGGCCGCTACGACCACGAGGCCGACCAACATCCCGCGCCGCTGGACCCCAACTTCTCCGGCGCCGGACGTTGCCTGACCGGGGACGACGGTGAGTACCGCTTCGTCACCATAAAGCCGGGTGCGTACCCGTGGCGCAACCACCACAACGCCTGGCGCCCGGCCCACATCCACTTCTCGGTGTTCGGCACCGCGTTCACCGAGCGGCTGGTGACGCAGATGTACTTCCCCGGCGACCCGTTGTTCGAGTACGACCCCATCTACCAGTCCATCCCGGACACGGAGGCGCGCGAGCGGCTGGTCTCGCGGTTCGACCTGACGACGACCGAGCCGGAATGGGCCCTCGGCTACCGCTTCGACATCGTGCTCGGCCGCACACCGGTGGAGGTCTGATGTCCGAGACGCCGTCGCAGACCGTCGGGCCGTTCTTCGGGAACGCCCTGCCCTACGACCAGGACCACGAGCTGGTGCCCGCCGGTCACAAAGGAGCCGTCGAGCTGTACGGGCGGGTGCTGGACGGCGCGGGGGAGCCGGTGCCGGACGCGCTGCTGGAGATCTGGCTGGGCGTGAACGGCACCCGCGGCGTGCTTAGGCGCACCGGGGTCGGGGCCTCCGGCTTCGGGCGCTGCCCCACCCGGCCGGACGGGACGTACCGGTTCCGCACGGCGCGACCGCGGGGGCCGTACATCGCGGTGCTGGTGTTCGCCCGGGGCCTGCTGCGGCCGGTGCTCACCCGGGCGTACCTCGCGGACGTGCCGGACCCGCTGCTGGACTCGCTGAAGCCGGAGCGCCGGGCGACGCTGATCGCGCGGGAGGAGTCGCCGGACGCCTACCGTTTCGACGTGCTACTCCAGGGGCGGCAGGAGACGGTGTTCCTGGCCCTATGACGCCTCACGCCTGACGATGACGGGTACGCGGTCGAGCGTGATGCCGAAGTGGGCCTGGTAGGCGGCCAGCACGTCGTCGTCGGAGCCGAGCTCGCTCTCCCGCCGCTCGCCGCCGGCCGAGGTCTCGATGAGCGTGCGGCCGCTCAGCGTGATCCGCCCGTCGCCGGTGCGGCGCGAGCAGGTCAGCGACCGGGTGAAATGGGACTTCGGCGAGGTCTGGTGCCACCAGCAGGTCGGCACGAAGTCCCGCAGGCCGTACGGCCGGGGGTCCACGCGGTACTCCAGCGAGTCGTCCTGCACGACGTCGATGTCGCCGTACTCGTCGCGGCGGATCATCGAGAACACGCCGCCGGGGTCGTGCTGGTCGCCGTCGTGGTCCAGGCGCAGGGGGTGGTCGCTGAACCGGCCGTACCCCACGTCGACCAGCCACGGCTCCTCGACGTCGACCCGGAGCACCAGGTGGTCGAACGGCGGCCCGGGCTCCTCACCGTCGAACACCCGGGCCGACAGCAGCGACACGCGGTAGCCGAGCGCCCGCAGCAGCGCGCCGAACGTGCCGTTGAGCTCGTAGCAGAAGCCGCCTCTCCCCCGTGAAACGATCTTGTCGAAGAGGGCCTCTTCCTTCAGCACGATGGGCTCACCCAGATGGATGCTGAGGTTCTCGAACGGCACTGCTGTCAGGTGCGCGAGCTGCAGGGCCCTTAACGCCCCTTCGTCGGGCGACGCGGGGCGCGCCGCGCCGATCCGCGCCAGGTAGGCGTCCACCTGTGTTGGCTCCATCGGCCTCTCCCTCCACACCGCCGCATCGATCACGGCCGATCCTCGCAGACGCCGGACGGCCCCGGGGCCTCCCTGTGGACAACGCGGGGGACGCGCGGGCCGATGCGATGGGTGTCGAAGTGTTCCCGCCGTAAGGTCGACCCCATGGCCACGGACACGACCGTCAGCAGCGGTGAACGCACCGGCCGCGCCGCGCTGGCGGCCGCGGCCGTCACCGTGCTGCTGTGGGCGTCGGCCTTCGTGGCCATCCGCAGCGCCGTGCACCACTATTCCCCCGGCGCGCTCGCCCTCGGCCGCCTGCTGGCCGGGTCGCTGACCCTCGGCGCCATCCTGCTGGTGCGGCGCGAGGGCCTGCCGCCGCGCGCGGCCTGGCCGGGCATCGCGGTCACCGGCGTGCTGTGGTTCGGCGTCTACATGGTCACCCTCAACTGGGGGGAGCTGGAGGTCGACGCGGGCACGGCGGCGATGGTCATCAACATCGGCCCGCTGCTGATCGCCCTGTTCGCGGGCTGGATCCTCAAGGAGGGCTTCCCGAAGCGGCTGCTCTTCGGCATGGCCGTGTCGTTCACCGGCGCAGCGATCGTGGGCATCTCCACCTCGGAGAACACCGGGTCGTCGGTGCTCGGCGTCGGCTTGTGCGTGGTGGCGGCGGTGTCGTGGGCCGCGGCGACGCTCGCGCAGAAGCCCGCCCTGCGGCACGCCTCGGCGCTGCAGGTGACGACGTTCGGCTGCGCGATCGGCGCGGTGGCGTGCCTGCCGTTCGCCGGCCAGCTGGTGTCGCAGGCCGCCGCGGCGCCGCTGTCCGCCACGCTGGACCTGCTGTACCTCGGCGTCTTCCCCACCGCGCTGGCCTTCACCACCTGGGCGTACGCGCTGGCGCGCACCACCGCGGGGGCGCTCGGCGCCACCACCTACATCGTGCCCGCGCTGGTCGTGCTGATGGCGTGGGCCGTGCTCGGCGAGGTCCCCGCCCACCTCACCTTCGCCGGTGGGGCGCTCTGCCTGCTCGGGGTCGCCATCTCCCGCACCCGCAGGAGGAAGTAGGAGGACTTGCACCTCCCGTTACGTGAGGTTCTAGCGTAGGCCGCGTGATCGAGGCGAACGGCGCGGAGCGCCGGTGGAGCATCGGAGAGCTGGCGAAGGCGAGCGGGCTGACCGTCCGCACGCTGCACCACTACGACGAGATCGGCCTGCTGAGCGCCGGAGAGCGCACCGCGGCGGGCCATCGCCGCTACACCGGGCGCGACCTGCGGCGGCTGTACCGGGTGCGGGCCCTGCGCGCGCTCGGGCTGTCGCTGGAGGAGGTGTCGCACGCACTCGCCGGCCCGGCCGACGACCTGGCCGGCATGCGTGACCTGCTCGCGGCCCAGCTGCGTGACCTGGACGCGCACGCCGTACGGATCCAGGTGCTCAAGGAGCGGATCCACGGGTTGCTCGGCCAGATCGACGCGGCGTCCATGCCCGATCCGGAGGATTTCATGGCGACCTTGGAGAGGATGTCGATGTTCGAGAACTACTTCACCCCCGAGCAGCAGCAGGAACTGGCCGAGCGGCGGGAGGCGCTGGGCCCGGAGGCCATCGAGGCCGCGAAGAGGGAGTGGGCGGGGCTGGTCAACGAGCTCCTGTCGCACGTCGCGGCCGGGACGCCGGTGGACGACCCTCAGGCGCGGACGCTGGTCGAGCGCTGGGACGCGGTGGCGCAGCCGTTCCACCGCTCCGAGGGCACCAAGGTCGCGGCGCAGCGGATGTGGGACGAGAACAGCGCCGCGCTGAGCCGCGCCCTGCCGTGGACACCGGAGCAGATGACCGGTCTCGTCGCTTATGTGAATCAGGTCCGAGAGTCCCGCTGAACCCATGGCTCGTGCGATATAAGTCACTACGACACCTTCGCCCGAGCAACGTGAGGCGCCGATGCGACTGCTGCCCCGCAGACGGGTGACCCACGAGCTGTCCTTCGAGGTCGGCGCCCCACTCAGCCGCGTCTTCGCCGCGTACTCGGACGTCGGCAACCACCTCGGCAAGCACTCGTTCCTCCGGCGGATCATCACCCACCGGGACTGGTACGAGGACGACACCCGCCACGTCGACTTCACGGCCGTCGAGAGGATCCCGGTGGCCGGGGTGCCGGTGACCAGCAGGACGCACGCCAGGCAGCGGATCCACCCGGCGGAGTTCTTCTACGAGACCGACACGCGGTCGGCCCCCGGCGTGGTCACCCATCAGAAGGTGGTCTTCCTGGACCTCGGCGACGGCCGTACCGGCGTCACCGAGCACCTGACCTTCGAGGCGAATTCCCTGCTCATCGGGTTCGCCGTCACCATGGGCGTCGCCGCCCACAAGGAGACCCAGGCGGCGCTCAAGAAGGCCCTGGAGAACGGCGAGCTCTGATCACCCGGAGACGAGCCGTTCCGGCACCGGGACGTCCAGGTGCTCGAGCAGGGCGGCCAGCTTGTGGTCCAGCTCGACGCCGACGGCGGTGATCCGCGGATCGTCGAAGGCCGCGAACGCGGCGCTGGGCTGGTCCACGCTGAACCACGTCGTCCCCTCCGCATCCTCGTGGATCGCGGTGCGCAGCGGCGCGTACAGCATGACGGCGGGATCGTGGCGGTACATCCGCTCGGCGGTGGTGTGGTCGCCCATGAGGTATTCGACGCAGCGCAGCCGGTCGCCGGCCAGCCGCATGATGGGCGCCACGTCGAGGCTCCAGTAGATCATGAAGTTGTGCGGCGTGTTGGCGGACGCCGCGCGCAGCATCTCGTCCCAGCCGGCCTCATCCTTGATCATCCGGGCGAGCGCGTCCTCGTCCACCTTCGGCACCGCCTGCTCGTACCGTCCGCGGAACACGTCGTACGGCACGCCGACGTCTACGGAGAGCCGCCGCACCTCGTGCTCGGCCTCCAGCACGGCTCCAGAATGAGCCATGTCGTCCCCTCCTTCCCGCATCGGTGCCCTTCTCTCACTGCCGTACCCACCGCCCACCGGGTGGAACGCATACAGAAACTTTCAGCGACGACGTCGATACTTTCTGGTTACCAGGCTCACTGATTGACGGAAATGCCGTCCAAAACCTAGCGTCACGGCACCGAAAACAGTCGGCGACCGAGGAGCGCCCATGAGAGGCAGAACGGTTACGCTGATCACCGCGGCGGCCATGCTGGCGGGGCTTTTCGCCGCCACGCCGGCCGACGCGGGCACGCCGCTCGGCACCCTCGCGGCGCAGCGGGGCAAGCACTTCGGGGCGGGCATCGACGTCGGGCAGCTGACCGACGTGCCCTACACCACGATCCTGGACCGCGAGTTCAACGCCGTCACGCCGATGGACTCGATGAAATGGGACGCGACGGAGCCCATGCGGGGCCAGTTCAACTACACCCGCGGCGACCGGATCGTGGCGTACGCGCAGCAGCGCAACATGATCGTCCGGGGCCACACCCTGGTGTGGCACAGCCAGGCGCCCGCCTGGGTGCAGAGCATCACCAACCCGACCATGCTGTACGACGCCCTGGTCAACCACGTCACCAGGCTCACCACCCACTACCGGGGCGCGGTCTACGCCTGGAACGTGGTCAACGAGCCGCTCGACGCCAACGGCGCGTACCGCAACTCGTTCTTCTACCAGCGGCTCGGCCCGTCGTACATCGCCACCGCGTTCCGCGCGGCGCGTGCCGCCGATCCTGCCGCGAAGCTGTACCTCAGCGAGTTCGGCGCCGAAGGGCTCAACGCCAAGAGCGACGGGCTGTACAACCTGGCACGGAGCCTGCTGGCCGAGGGCGTGCCTCTCGACGGCGTGGCGTTCCAGGGGCATATGGTCATCGGGCAGATACCGGCCGACATGGTGCAGAACTTCCAGCGTTTCGCGGCCCTGGGCCTGGACATCGCGATCACCGAGCTGGACGTCCGCATGCCGTTGCCGAGAACCGCGGCCAAGGACAACCAGCAGGCCGCCGACTACATCACGATGGTCCGCGCCTGCCTGGTCGTGCCGCGCTGCAAGGGCCTGACCCTGTGGACGTTCTCCGACAAGTACTCGATCATCCCGTGGACGTTCCCCAGCCAGGGCGCCGCGACGCCGTGGGACGCCAACATGCAGCCCAAACCCGCCTATTCGGCCATCTACAGCACCCTGAGCGGCGGATGACGGCCCGCTGACGCGCCACGGGCCGGGTCCGGTGCGGGACCCGGCCCGTGCGCCGCCCGCCGGAAACGTCGGCGGGGTGCGCAGCCGTCCAAACCGACCTTCTGGATCAGCTCCCAGGACTCCGGCGAGGGCTTCCGCGAGTCCCACATCGCCTTTTCCGCGCAGGACCGCGCCTCGGTGCGCGCCTTCTTCGACGCCGCGGTGGCCACCGGCGCCGCCGTCCTGCACGAGCCGCGCCTGTGGCCCGAGTACCACCCCGGCTACTACGGCGCCTTCGTCCGCGACCCCGACGGCAACAACGTCGAGGCCGTCTGCCATCTCCCCGAGTAGCGCGGCCCCTGCTAGACCAGGCCGGCCAGGCGGCCGACGACCCCCGACTCCAGCACGATCACCGTGCCGATCACCACGAACACGACCGGCACCAGCCAGTGCCCGTGCCGCTCCACCACCCTGATGACCTTCTCGTGCGACCCCAGCCAGGCCCCTGCCGCGCACCACACCCCCACCAGCACGACGAACACCGCGGCGGTGACCAGGCTCCCCGCCGGCCCGATGGTGCGGAACAGCGGGGTGTAGACCGAGATGTTGTCCGCGCCGTTGGCCACCGTGACACCCGCCACCGCCAGCACACCGCCGGCCACCACCGGCGGGCCGTCCTCACCCGCGCCGCCGTCCCGCAGGACCGCGACCAGCCCCCGGACGCCGAGCCCGAGCGGCACCAGCCCGAGCAACCCCACCCACTGGTCCGGCACCACGGCGAGCCCGAGCGCGGCGACGGCGGACACCGCCACAAGTGCCGCGATCCCGGCGTACTGCCCGGCGACGACATGCCACGGCCGGGGCCGCCCGGTCGCCCGTCCCGCCAGGAACAGCACCGTCAGGACGATGATGTCGTCGACGTTGGTACCCGCGAAGACGGCGACGGCCGTACCGATCGTGCCTGAGATGCCGCTCATGCCCGATCAGCTTAGGGAGGTCTACAGCCACCCCCACGACGCCTGCCACATCTCCCACCCGGTGGGGAACACCCCGATCAGCACGAACGGCCCGAGCAGCAGCGCCGCGGCGACCGTCCAGTAGAGCCGCACAGGCAGCACCACGCGTCTGCGGACCATGGCGTTGACCGCCGTCCACAGGGCGAGGAACAGCCCGGTCACGGTGAGCAGAACCAGATGAGGCAGGACGCCGTCGTTGTCGGTGGGGTCCCGGTCCGTCAGGCCCAGCGCGGCCAGGGGGTACTGGGCAAGGAAATACCAGACGAAACCGAAGGGAAGGACCGCGAGGTACCCGAACGGGATGTTGACGGCGACCGGTGCCAGCCAGGCGATCCGGGACGGACGCCGGGGGATGTCACTCATGGGTCCTCACCGGATGAAACCTACATCGAGGTCATCACGGGCCCAGGCTGTTCATGTGCGACGGTGCCCAGCGCGTCCGCCGCGACGCAGGCGCGGTGGTCCTCGGCAAACGGACCGGCGGCGGGCCCCTCGGCCCCGCCACGGTGACCCCCGGCACGTGGTAAACGCTGCGGCTGGAGGCGTTCGGGTCGACCCTGCGGTGCTTCGTGAACAACGTGCAGGTCGTCACCGGGACCGACACCCTCACCGGCGAGGATCACGCCCAGAGGAACCAGAAGTTCCCGCCCCCGGTGCCCCACTCGCACCGGAAGGAGGTCCACCAGCCCCACTGGATGCCGAGGTTCCCGCCGTTGTAGCAGTCGGCCTGGAAGTAGTAGGCGTATCGGATGCTGTCGGCCTGCGCCGGGGCACTGCCGATGGCCAGCAGAACACCGCTGGCGAGGGTGAGCGAGACAAGTAGGTTCCGTACTTTGCGCATCCGGTCCTCCTGAGGCGGGGACGAAGGGGTGTCTCGCGACGCCCCCGCGGAGGGCACGATCCGGGGGCGACGGCACCCGCACTATCGCATCGGCGATGGACGGTGAACAGGTGCGTCCACCTCGGCCCGCGGCCGTACGGGCATGACCTCGACGGTCGGCCCCCTGGACGTACGGCGGGTGTGAAACATTCTCACGACGGCGTGGTCCCGCGGCACGAAGCTCCTGCTGACGAGGGCGTAGTACCGTTCTTCGACGCTTAGCGTTCATCCCGAATGGAAGGACAGCCATGCCCTCCTCCACGGCACACGTCGCCACCGACCGTCCCGAGCGCTACATCAGGCAGCTGGTCTCGCACATGGGCCACAAGGCCACCACGGAAATCGCCGGAGACGGGCGGGGGGTGATCACCCTGAGCGGAGGACGCTGCGTGCTCGCCCCCGACGGCGACCACCTCATGATGATCGCCACGGCCGTGGACGCCGACGCTCTGGCCGGTGTGCAGGACGTCGTCACCCGCCACCTGCTGCGCTTCGCCACCCGCGAGGAACTCAAGGTCGAGTGGACGCCCCCTCTCAAGGGAGACGACACGCAGATCGTCGACCCCGTCATCGCCGACTACGTGCTCACGCACTCCACCCCCGCCGACGAACTGCTGCACGATCTGGTCGCCGAGACGCGAGAGGCCACCGGCTCCGCGGCCACGATGCAGATCTCCCACGACGAGGGCGCCCTCCTGACCATGCTGACCCGGATGACCGGTGCCCGGCTGGCCGTGGAGGTGGGAGTGTTCACCGGCTACTCCTCCATCTGCATCGCCCGCGGCCTGGCCGACGGCGGCCGCCTCCTGGCCTGTGACGTGAGCACCGAATGGACCACCGTCGCCCGGCGTTACTGGGAACGCGCCGGCGTGGCCGACCGCATCGACCTGGCGATCGCCCCCGCCACCGAGACCCTCCGCGCCCTCCCCGCCACCCCCACCATCGACTTCGCCTTCGTCGACGCCGACAAGGTGAGCTACCCCGCGTACTACGAGGAGATCGTCCAACGCCTGCGCCCCGGCGGCCTGGCCGTCCTCGACAACGTGTTCCTCGGCGGCCGTGTCCTGGACCCGGCCTTCCAGGAGGAGCACCACGTGGCCATGCGCGACCTCAACGACCTGATCGTCACCGACGACCGCGTCGAGTCCGTGATGCTCCCGGTACGCGACGGCGTCACGATCGTCCGCAAGCGTTAAAGGCGCCCCGGAAAGGCGCTCCAGGCACCGGTCGGCGAGACCACCACGCCAGAAGAGGCCTGGCAGGGTCCGCCAGGCCTCTTCAGCCCGGCGCGCGATCACTCAAGAACGGCGACCGGTGGGACGAGAGCGCCGGGCGCGCCCCCGATTGGCGGGGGCCCGGCGAAGAGCAGGTCAGGTGTCGATTCGGTGTGGCAGAAAAGAGCTGGTGTTGTCGGTGACCAGGCCCCATGTCTCGCGGATGCCGACGCCTGCGGACTCGTCGCCGACGACCCATGCGCCGAGGACCGGATGCCAGCCGTCGAAGTCGGGGAGCGGCCAGAACTCCTGGTAGACGTAGCCCTCGGCGCCGTATTCGCCCGGGGTGTCCTGCGTCTGGCCGGGAGTGACGATCCGGATGGACGCGCCTTCGCGGCCGAGTAGCGGCTTACGGACGTAGGATCCCAGCTCGCGCGGGCCGTCCAGGTAGGCCGGGAGGAGGTTCGGGTGGCCGGGGTACATATCCCACAGCACCGCGAGCAAGGCCTTGTTGGACAGGAGCATCTTCCACAGCGGCTCCATCCACGGTACCCGGGCCTGCCGCTCCACTGCGGAGCGACCGAACGGGTCGGTCACCAGCCACTCCCAGGGGTACAGCTTGAACAGGCTGCCGATCGGATTGCCGTCCAGGTCGACGAACGCCTCGCGGCCGGTGTCCCACCCGATGTCCTCCACCGTGATGGCTGTGGTCCGCAGCCCAGCCGACTGCGCGGTGTCTTCGAGGTAGGCCACGTTCAGGGCGTCTTCGCCGACCTCGTCCGTGGCGGTCCACGCGAAGTGCGCCGACGCACCCGGCCCGCACAGCTTTCGCCAGCGGGAGATCAGGGCTTCATGGATGCTGTTCCACTGGTCGGCGTCGGGATACACGTCCTTGAGCCAGAACCACTGGACCACTGATGCCTCCACCAGCGAGGTGGGGGTGTCGGCGTTGTACTCCAGGAGCTTGGCGTGACCGGCGCCGTCGTAGCACAGGTCGAACCGACCGATCAGGTGGGGGTCGCGGCGCTTCCAGGACCGGCGGATGGGCTCCCAGCACCACTCGGGGATCGCGAAGCCCGCATACCGCTTGTGTTTGATGACGTGCTCCACGGCGGTCAGGCACATGCGGTGCAGGTCCTCGACGGCCCTCTCCAGGTCGAGGACCTCGACCATGGAGAACGTGTAATGGGCGCTTTCGTCCCAGTACGGCCGCCCGCCGTAGCCGGGTGCGACGGCCCGGTGGAACCCCAGGCCCTGGGACTCGACGATCTGCTCCCAGAGGGGGCGCCGATCTCCCACCTCGCGGCGCATCAGGACCCGCCCCCGCCGTGCCCACCGATACCGCCGCGGATCACCGTCCCGGACCGGGTGGAGATGTTGCCCTTCGGCGGGCGGCTGATCGACCCGCCGGTGATCCGGCCGTCGCTGTTGCGGGACCCGCCGTACAGCCAGATGAACGCGCCGCCGCCGTGTGTCCCGCCACCGGCGCCGCAGTACCCGTCCTCCACCGCCAAGTACGAGCCGTCGGATTGCTGTTCTACACAGTCAGCGGTCACGTCCGGCTCGTCGCTACCGTACGAGAGGGCGACCATGGCCAGTGACAGGGCGCCGAGCGCTATCAGGGTAATGTTGGTGGATGCCTTCCCAGGCATGATCTTCCCCCGTCGTATTGGTCGCGAGCGGTCAGTGCGCGAAGTGGTTGACGAGCCCGATGCAGCCCTGGCCAGGAGGCTGAGAACGCCGGAGAAAGGTCAGTTCTGCGGCGTGACCTTGACGGAGCTGCCTGCGGGAACCGGAACGATGGTGACATTGCCGTCCTTGATGCCTGGTAGAGCACGTAACCCTGCGGGCCGAGAACTCTCACGAGGCCCTTGATGGACTCGATCTCCGTACGGACGCGTTCGTTCTCGTTCTTCCGCGCCTTGTTCGCTCTTCGTCCCCCGGTGGCTTTCGACATCGCGTCAGCGACGTTAGCCGGGACGTCCGGGTTACGCAGGAGCAATTGCATGCGGGTGAAAAGGCTGGCCGGTGAGCTGGGATACGTAGCGACCGACCGAGGTGGCGGCTGCCCGCCCTCTTTTGATCTTGGCGCCGCCGTGGCTGTAGAACAGATCCTTCCAGCCGTATTTTTCAGGCCGATCGGGGTGCTCGTCTGTGCCACAAGATGAAGGGCATGGGAAAGATCTACGAGCACGTGACCCCGGAGATGCAGGACCGGGTACATACCGCCCTGACGCGCCGGTGGGCGGACTCGATCCGGGAGCTCGCC
The DNA here is from genome assembly GCF_042658925.1 of Sphaerisporangium aureirubrum. NCBI lineage: Bacteria > Bacillati > Actinomycetota > Actinomycetes > Streptosporangiales > Streptosporangiaceae > Sphaerisporangium > Sphaerisporangium aureirubrum. Next base: position 21,998 of record NZ_JBHSRF010000069.1, on the reverse strand, counting down.
GAGGAGGAGCGGGCGCTACTGGTCGACCTGGTACCGCTGCTCAACAGGAAGTCGCATCAGCTGTTGACGCAACCCGGAGACGGCTGACGGCAACCAGGAAAACGTGATCTCCCATATCCCCCCAAGCGCGCGCCCGGTGAACGCGAAAGGCCCCGTCCCTTGCGGGGATCAGGGCCTCTGAGCTGGGGATTCTTCTGAAGTTCTGTGGTGGGGCTACCAGGACTTGAACCTGGGACCTCTTCCTTATCAGGGAAGCGCTCTAACCGTCTGAGCTATAGCCCCTTGGGGTGGTGCAGGAAAACACTATCGCGTCCTCGGGGTGGAGGCGAATCGGATTCCGACAAGGGGAAGCTTACCTTGTGGTGGGGGTGGGGGGACCGTTGAGGGCGCCTGACCGAGCCCTCAACGGTCGTCTTTCCCGTCGGGACCCTCTCCCTGGGAGAGGGTCCCGGTTTGGGCTATTCGGCTTCGCTGAACGTTACTTCCACGCCGCCTACCAGGTCGGAGGCCACGTTGTAGATCACGGCGCCCAGGGTGCTGAGGGCGGTGATCAGGACTACGTTCACGGCGCCCAGGAGGGCCGTGTAGCCGAGGATGCGGACGGGCTCGAACCAGGACTTGATGTCCAGGCCGCTGCTGGTGTTGCCGTCGGGGACGGTCAGCTGGGTGACGGTGTTCACGATCGAGTCGAAGACGCCCAGGGCGGACAGGACGCCGTAGAGGACGGCTACGGCTACGAACAGGACGACGAAGCAGACCAGGCTGACCACGAAGCTGAACTTCATCGCCGACCACGGCTCGACCCGGCGCAGGACCAGGTGGGCCTTGCGGGGGGCCTTGGCGGACGGGCGGCCGCGCTGGTCGGTGCGGGCGGTGGTGGGTTCGGTGGACGTGGCCAGGGCCGCCATGGAACCCAGGCCGGACTGCTTCGCGTCGGCGGTGGACTGCTTGCCGGCGGGGCGCGTGGTGCGGGGGTCGGGGGCGCTGCCGGGGCGGGTCTCGGTGCCCAGGCGACCGTCGGGGCCTGGGCGGGTCTCGGAACCCAGCCGGGCTTCGGGGCCCGAGCCGATCCGGGTCTCGGGGCCGGATCCGGCCCGGGTGCCGGAGGGCGGAGGCGGGGCGGCGTTGCCGCCGGGGCCCGAGCGCGCACCGGGGCCGGACGGGGAGTCCGCCGAGGTGGGGCGCGGCGGGGGGCCGGGGCGGGAGGCGCCGCTCGGGTCGGGGCGCGAGCCGTCGCCGAAGCGGAGCGAGTCGCCGGGACGGGACGGCGCCGACGGGCCTGCGGAAGGCACCGGGCCCGCCGCGGGCGCCTGACCGGGACGGCCCGAACCGGGGCGGCTCGAACCCGGCCGGCCCGGGACGCCGGATTCCGCGCTGCCGGGACCCCGGCTGCCGGAGCCCGGGCCGCCGGGAGCAGAGCCGGGAGAACCGGGACCGCTGGGGCCACCAGGACCGCCGGGGCCACCAGGGCCAGAGCCGCCAGAACCGGGGCCACCAGGGCCGCCGGAACCAGAGCCGACGGAACCGGGGCCGCCGGGGCCGGACCCTGCGGAACCAGGACCACCGGGACCCGGGCCGTTGGAACCGGCACCGGGGCCGCCGGAACCAGGTCCGCCCGAACCGGGACGGCCGCTGGAACCCGGGCCGCTGGAAGACGAGCCGCCGGGTGTGCGGCCGGGGGGCGGGTCGGCAGGCTTCTTGGCGGGGCGGGTGGGGCCGCCTCCCTCGCGGGAGGGGGTCCAGGGGTCGTCCGACGGAGTGGACGAGCGGATGCGCAGGGTCGGGTCGCCGGTCTCCTCGCCCGTGCTCTTGGAGCTCTTGGGCGGGGTCACGGCATCGTCGTTGGACACGATGACAACCCTGTCATCACTCTGCTCCGCGGGTGAACGACCCTCGGCCGTGCCGTCCGATTTGTTTACGCTCTCCGTGACCTGATCACGCGTTGGGGAGTTGGCCGAGGTCGGCGTGCGGGTGCTCTTGGCGGTGCTGCGCTTGCGGCTGGACGTGGAGCCGGGCGGTTTGCCCGTTCCGCCGGAGTTGGATTGCGGGCTCATTGCTCGTCATCTCCCACGGTGTCCTCGCCGTCCAGCGCTTCGGCGTTGCGGGCGAGCGCAACGACGCTGTCTCCGTCCGAGAGGTTCATCAAGCGCACTCCCATGGTCTGGCGGCCGGACTGCTTGATCTCGCCCGCACTGGTCCGGATGACCCCTCCGGCCGAAGTGATCGCGAACACCTCGTCTTCGGGACTCACCATGACTGCTCCGACCAGCTTGCCACGAGCACTGACAATCTTCGCAGTCAGCACGCCCTGTCCGCCTCTTCCCTGAACGGGATATTGGTCGGCTGGCGTCCGCTTCGCATACCCGCCTTCGGTGGCGATAAGCACATCCGCGCCATCGCTGACGACGTTCATCGCCAGAAGTTCGTCACCGTCGAGGAAACGCATGCCGATCACGCCGCTGGTGGCGCGGCCCATCGCGCGCAGCGCCTCGTCGGAGGCGGTGAAGCGGATGGACTTGGCGCCGCGCGAGACCAGCAGCAGATCGTCTTCCTCGGAGACGAGCCGGGCCGCGATGACCTCGTCGTCCTCACGGAGGTTGATGGCGATCAGCCCGCCGGACCGCGGCGAGTCGTACTCCGACAGCCGGGTCTTCTTCACGAGGCCGCTGCGGGTGGCGAGCACGAGGTACGGCGAGACGTCGTAGTCCCGCAAATCGAGAACTTCCATGACATGTTCGTCGGGCTGCATGGCCAGAAGGTTCGCCAGGTGCTGGCCGCGCGCGTCCCTGCCGGAGTCGGGCAGCTCGTACGCCTTGATGCGGTAGACGCGGCCCTTGTTGGTGAAGAACAGCAGCCAGTGATGCGTCGTGGTGACGAAGAAGTGCTCGACGATGTCGTCCTGCCGCAGCTGCGCGCCCCGGACGCCCTTGCCGCCGCGCTTCTGCGCGCGGTACAGGTCGGTCTTGGTGCGCTTGGCGTAGCCGCCACGAGTGATCGTGACGACCATGTCCTCCTCGGCGATGAGGTCCTCGATGGACATGTCGCCGTCGTAGGCGATGATCTCGGTCTTCCGCTCGTCGCCGTACTTGGTGACGATGTCGGAGAGCTCGTCGGAGACGATCTGGCGCTGCCGCGGCTCGGAGAGCAGGATCTCCTGGTAGTCCGCGATGTGCGTCATCAGCGAGTCGTACTCGTCGGTGATCTGCTGGCGCTCCAGCGCGGCGAGCTTGCGCAGCTGCATGTCCAGGATGGCGCCGGCCTGGATCTCGTCGATCTCCAGCAGCTCCATCAGGCCGCCGACGGCCTGCGCCGCCGAGGGGGAGCGGCGGATCAGCGCGATGACCTCGTCCATGCGGTCCATGGCCTTGAGCAGGCCGCGCAGGATGTGGGCGCGTTCCTCGGCCTTGCGCAGGAGGTAGCGGGTCCGGCGGACCACGACCTCGATCTGGTGGGCGACGTAGTACTTGACGAACTGGTCGAGCCGCAGGGTGCGCGGCACGCCGTCCACCAGCGCGAGCATGTTCGCGCCGAAGGTCGTCTGCAGCTGGGTGTGCTTGTAGAGGTTGTTCAGCACGACCTTGGCGACGGCGTCCCGCTTGAGGACGATCACCAGGCGCTGGCCGGTGCGCGAGGACGTCTCGTCCCGGACGTCGGCGATTCCGGTGACCTTGCCGTCCTTGACCAGCTCGGCGATGGTCAGCGCGAGGTTGTCCGGGTTCACTTGGTACGGCAGGGCGGTGACCACCAGGCACTGCCGGCCCTTGGGGTCCTCTTCGACCTCGACGATGGCGCGCATGGTGATCGACCCGCGGCCGGTGCGGTAGGCGTCGTCGATGCCGCGGCGGCCGACGATCAGCGCGCCGGTGGGGAAGTCGGGGCCCTTGACCCGGGCGATCAGGGCCTCGATCAGCTCCTCTTCGGACGCCTCGGGGTTCTCCAGGCACCAGCGGACGGCCTCGGCCACCTCGCGCAGGTTGTGCGGCGGGATGTTGGTCGCCATGCCGACCGCGATGCCGGCCGAGCCGTTGACCAGGAGGTTCGGGAACCTGGACGGCAGGACGATCGGCTCCTGGGAGCGCCCGTCGTAGTTGGGCTGGAAGTCGACGGTCTCCTTGTCGATGTCCCGGAGCATCTCCATGGCGATCGGCGCCAGGCGGCACTCGGTGTACCGCATGGCGGCGGCCGGGTCGTTGCCGGGCGAGCCGAAGTTGCCCTGGCCGTCGATCAGTGTGTACCGCAGCGACCAGGGCTGGGCCAGCCGCACGACGGTGTCGTAGATGGACGCGTCACCGTGCGGGTGGTAGGAGCCCATCACGTCGCCGACCACGCGGGAGCACTTGAAATAGCCGCGGTCGGGACGGTATCCGCCGTCGTACATGGCGTACAGCACACGCCGGTGCACGGGCTTCAGCCCGTCCCGGACGTCGGGCAGCGCCCGGGACACGATGACCGACATCGCGTAGTCCATGTAGCTGCGCTGCATCTCGGACTGGATGTCGACCGGTTCGACCCGGTTGGCAGGGGTCCCAGGTGGAATATTGACTTCCGTCACGGGTGATGCGTCCTTTTCGAAGAAGAGTCAGTCTGTTCGGCCATCGCTGCTACACGTCGAGGAACCGGACATCCCGTGCGTTTCTGATGATGAAAGATCTACGTGCCTCGACGTCCTCACCCATCAGCACGGTGAACATCTCGTCGGCCTGGGCGGCGTCGTCCAGGGTGACCTGGAGCAGGACCCGGGTCTCGGGGTTCATGGTGGTCTCCCACAGCTGCGAGGCGTTCATCTCGCCGAGACCCTTGAAGCGCTGCACGCCGTCGTGCAGGCGCGGGTCGCGCTTGCCGCTCTCGATGCCGGCCTGGATGACGGCGTCCCGCTCGCGGTCGGAGTAGGCGTAGCTGGCGTCCTCACCGCGCCGGTCCCACTTGATCTTGTACAGCGGGGGCTGGGAGAGGTAGACGTGGCCCGCCTCGATCAGCGGCCGCATGAAGCGGAACAGCAGGGTCAGCAGCAGCGTGGTGATGTGCTGGCCGTCGACGTCGGCGTCCGCCATGAGGATCAGCTTGTGGTAGCGGAGCTTGGCGATGTCGAACTCGGCGTGCACGCCGGTGCCGAGCGCCGTGATCAGAGCCTGGACCTCGTTGTTCTTCAGCACCCGGTCGATGCGGGCCTTCTCGACGTTGAGGATCTTGCCGCGGATCGGGAGGATCGCCTGGAACTTCGGGTCACGTCCGCCCTTGGCGGAGCCACCCGCCGAGTCGCCCTCGACGATGTACAGCTCGCACTTCTCCGGCTCGGTCCACTGGCAGTCGGCCAGCTTGCCCGGCAGGCCGGACCCCGCCTCCAGCAGGGACTTGCGCCGGGTCAGGTCGCGCGCCTGGCGGGCGGCGATGCGGGCGCGGGAGGCCTGGAGGGACTTGTTGATGATGTCCTTGGCCTCGCCGGGGTTGCGCTCGAACCAGTCGCGCAGGGAGTCGTTGCAGGCCTTCTGCACGAACGACTTGGCCTCGGTGTTGCCGAGCTTCGTCTTGGTCTGGCCCTCGAACTGCGGGTCGGTGAGCTTGACCGAGATGATCGCGGTCAGGCCTTCGCGGATGTCGTCACCGGTGAGGTTGTCGTCCTTGCCCTCTTTGAGGAACTTCTGCTCGCGGGCGTAGCGGTTGACGATGGACGTCAGCGCCGCGCGGAAGCCTTCCTCGTGGGTGCCGCCCTCGGCGGTGTTGATGGTGTTGGCGAAGGTGTAGACCGATTCGGTGTACGAGGCGTTCCACTGCATGGCGATCTCGACCGAGATGCCCTCGGCCTCGGACTCGAAGTCGATCACCGAGGCGTGGACGGGCTCCTTCTTCGAGTTGATGTGCCGGACGAAGTCGGAGATGCCGCCCTCGTAGTGGTAGGTCACCTCGCGGGGCTCGCCGTTGACGTACTCCGGACGCTCGTCCCGCAGGACCATCGTCAGGCCCTTGTTCAGGAAGGCCATCTCCTGGAAGCGCCGGGACAGGGTCTCGAAGCTCCAGGTGGTCGTCTCGAAGATGTCCTCGTCGGCCCAGAACGTGGTCGTGGTGCCGGTCTCGGTGGTCGGCTCGCCCTTGGCCAGGGGCGCCTCGGGGACGCCTCGGAGGTAGGACTGCCGCCAGTGGTGGCCCTCGGTCCTGACGTCGACCTTGAGGCGGCTGGACAGGGCGTTCACCACGGCCGCGCCCACGCCGTGCAGGCCGCCGGAGACGGCGTAGGACTTGCTGTCGAACTTGCCGCCGGCGTGCAGGACGGTCAGGACGACCTCGACGGCGGGCCGCTGCTCGCCGGGGACGATTCCGACAGGGATGCCGCGGCCGTTGTCCACGACCCGGACGCCGTTGTCGGGGAGGAGGGTGATCTCGATGTGGTCGGCGTACCCGGCGAGCGCCTCGTCGACGGAGTTGTCGACGATCTCTTGCACGAGGTGGTGGAGCCCGCGTTCACCGGTCGACCCGATATACATGCCAGGGCGCTTGCGAACCGCCTCAAGCCCTTCGAGAACGGTGATAGAGCTAGCATCGTAGGACAAGTGTGAAATCCTCCTGCCGCGGACACGCGGCATGGGAAACCATCTTGTGGCTGCCCGTGCCGTGCCCGTCACCGTCGTGAGTGCCTCGATGCGACCACCCGGGGGATCGGCGAGTAAGCCGGGGTGACCCGCATGCGGACGTGTCCGGAATCCGATTTCATTCTACCGGTCATCGGCGGTTCAGGTGGCATTGACGGCCGCTGTGGTGGCCTGTCGGGCGTTCACCCCCCCTTCCAGCATCCCCCCACCGGAGAGGGGGTCGGCCCCGCCAACGCGAATCTGATCGGTTTCGACGGGGTCATCACCCTCCCCGCCGCCGCAGCGCCACGACTTGACCGGCGGTCAGCCGTAGGTGTCACGGGGACCGCGGCTGCCGGTGACCCGCAGACCGCCGGTGGGCCGCGGGCCGTTCTGCGGGCCGCGCACCCTCACCCGCTGCACGGTGCCCTCGCCGAGCTCTTCGTTCAGGCGCCTGACCAGGCTCGACGCGAGCATGCGCAGCTGGGTGGCCCACGCCGTGGAGTCGGCGACGACCAGCACCTCGCCGTCGGCGAAGGTCTCGGGTTTGGTGTGGGCGGCGAGATCGGGCCCAACGATCTCCTTCCAGCGGCCGAAGACGCCCCCGACGGCGACCGGCTGTTCCCAGCCGCGGTCGGAGAGCAGCTCCCGGATGGCGCGGCCGAGGAGCTGGGGATCGGCGGCGTCGCGGCGGGGTGAGGACCTGCGGCGCGGCTCGCGCCGGGGGAGCTGGCCGCGCTTGGCGGCGTCCGCCTTGGCCTGGGCGAGTTTCTCCCTCGCCAGGGCCGCGCCCTTGGACGCGACGCCCTCGGACGACTGGACGCCGGGGACTTCGGCGGACGGCTCAGCGGACACGGGTCACGCTCCCCTCGGCGACGTCGAACCAGGAACCCGCGAGCTGGGCGGGGACGTCCTCGGCCACCGCCGCGGTGATCAGCACCTGCTCGGCGGGAGCCACCATCTCGGCCAGGCTGCGGCGCCTGCGGGAGTCCAGCTCGGCGAACACGTCGTCGAGGATCAGCACGGGGTCCCCGCCGTCGGCCTTGAGCAGGTCGTACGCCGCCAGGCGCAGCGCCAGCGCGAACGACCACGACTCGCCGTGGCTGGCGTACCCCCGGGCGGGGAGCGGGCCGAGCGACAGGACCAGGTCGTCCCGGTGCGGGCCGACCAGGGTCACGCCTCGCTCCAGCTCCGCCTGCCGCACCTCCAGCAGCGCGGCGCGGAGCGCCTCCTCCAGCGCGGCGCGGCCGGCCACAGGGCCGCGCACACCTGTGGACGGCGCCGCCGTCTCGTCCGCCACGGGTCCGCCCCCACCCAGCGGCGCCCAGGACGGCGCGGCGGCGGTGGCGCGGTATTCGATGTCGGCCGGGGCCGACGAGGGCGCCAGCGTGGCGTAGGCGCGCGTGACGAGGGGGCGCAGCGACTCGACGAGGTCCAGGCGGGCGGCGAGGAGCTCGGCGCCGTGGCGGGCCAGATGGGCGTCCCAGACCTCGAGGGTGCTCAAAGGGTCCCCGGCGCCCGCGGCGGCGAACCCGGCGTCGGCCTCCTCGCGGCGCGGGCCGCGGCGACGGCCCTGGCGGGACTGCGCGGCGGTGCGCAGCAGGGCGCCGCGCTGCTTGAGGACGCGCTCGTAGTCGGCCCGGACGCCGGCGAACCGGGGGGCGCGGGCGACCAGCAGATCGTCCAGGAAGCGGCGGCGCTCGGCCGGGTCGCCCTTCACGAGGGCGAGGTCCTCGGGCGCGAACAGCACGGTGCGCAGCAGGCCGAGCACCTCGCGCGGCCTGGACACCGGCGAGCGGTTGAGGCGGGCGCGGTTGGCCCGGCCCGGGTTGATCTCGATCTCGACCAGGGCCCGTCGGTCGTCGCGGACGACGACGGAGCGGACGACCGCCCGGGAGGCCCCCTGGCGCACCAGCGGCGCGTCCGTGGCGACCCGGAAGCTGCCCAGCGTCGCGACGTAGCCGAGGGCCTCGACGAGGTTGGTCTTCCCCTGGCCGTTCGGCCCGACGAGTGCCGTCACCCCCGGCTCCAGGGCCAGCTCCACGGTGGAGTAGGACCGGAAGTCGGTCAGCGACAGATGGGCGACATGCACCCCACGAAGGGTAGTGGGCCACTACGACAACAGCGGCCCCGCGCGCGTCGCCGCCCGTCAGCTCGGCTTGTCGCCCGGCGGGGTGACGTCGGCGCCGGGGGCGTCGGCGCCCTTGGCGTGCATGCCCTCGATCGAGGAGACGGCGTGGCCGCCGAACTGGTTGCGCAGGGCGGCGACCATCTTCATGGCGGGCGAGTCGTTCTGGCGGGAGGCGAAGCGGGCGTACAGGGCCGCGGTGATCGCCGGGAGGGGCACGGCGTGGTCGACGGCGGCCTGGACGGTCCAGCGGCCCTCGCCGGAGTCCTCGGCGTAGCCCTTGAGGTCGGACAGGTCGGGGTCCTCCTCCAGGGCCCGCACCGCGAGGTCCAGCAGCCAGGAGCGGATCACGGTGCCGGCCCGCCAGCTGCGGAAGGCGCCGGGCACGTCGGTGACCACGGCGGTGGCCTCCAGCAGCTCCCAGCCCTCGGCGAAGGACTGCATGATGCCGTACTCGATGCCGTTGTGGACCATCTTGGCGAAGTGGCCCGCGCCGACGCTGCCGGCGTGCACGAAGCCGTAGTCGCCCTCGGGCTTGAGCGACTCGAAGACCGGCATGAGGAGTTCCACGTGCGCGGGTTCGCCGCCGGCCATCAGGGCGTAGCCGTTCTGCAGGCCCCACACCCCGCCGCTGACGCCGACGTCGACGAAGCCGATGCCGTGCTCGGCCAGCTCGTCGGCGTGCTTCTTGTCGTCGAGGTAGTTGGAGTTGCCGCCGTCGACGACCACGTCACCGGGGGACAGCAGCTCGCACAGCCGCCGGACGGTGTCCCTGGTGGGGTCGCCGGCCGGGACCATCACCCACACGACGCGGGGGGTGCTCAGCCGCTCGGTCAGCTCCTGGAGGCTCGGGACGTCGGCGACCTTGGGATCACGGTCGTACCCGATGACCTCGTGGCCGCCCCGGCGCAGCCGCTCGGCCATATTGCCGCCCATCTTGCCCAGCCCGACCATGCCGATCTGCATCTGCGCCACCCCTCGTCGAGGTCGATCGTGTTCAACGGCGTACGCTCGCGTACCCCGCCCGGCCGGGTGCATGCCCGGCCGACCGGATCCTAGCTGGACAGCCTGATGGGCATGATGAGGTACCGGTAGTCGGGGACCCCGCCGTCGTCCACAGGCTTTCCACCTGTGAGGATGGCGGGCTTGGTGGACGTGGTGAACTGCAGGCGGGCCACGTCGGAGTCGATCGCGCCGAGGCCCTCCAGCAGGAACTGGTGGTTGAACGCGATGTTGATCTCTTCGCCCTCGAACTCCACGGGGAGCACCTCGACCGCCTGGGCCTCGTCGCCGCTGCCGGCCTCCAGCACCACCTCGCCGCCGCGGAACGCCAGCCGCACCGGCGTGTTGCGCTCGGCGACCAGCGCGACGCGCTTGACGGCCTCGACGAAGGACGACGTCGGGATGTCCGCGTGCGCCGAGAACTCGGTGGGCAGCAGCGAGCGGTACTTGGGGAACTCGGGGTCCAGCAGCCGCGTGGTGGTGCGCCGCCCGGAGCTGGAGAAGCCGATCATGCCTTCGCCGGTGCCACCGGTGGAGCTCAGCGCGATCTCGACCTCGGCGCCGGTGGTGAGCGACTTGGCGGTGTCGGCCAGGGTGCGGCCGGGGATCATCGCGACCGCCGAGAAGTCCGGCTGGTCCGGCTGCCACTTCAGCTCGCGCACGGCGAGGCGGTAGCGGTCGGTGGCGGCGAGGGTGACGGTGTCGCCCTCGATCTCCATGCGGACGCCGGTGAGCATCGGCAGCGTGTCGTCCTTGCCGGCGGCGACGGCGACCTGGCTGACGGCCGAGGAGAACACGTCGCTGCCCACCCGGCCGGCGGCGGGGGGCATCGCGGGCAGGGACGGGTAGTCCTCGGCGGGCATCGTCAACAGGGTGAACCTGGCGCTGCCGCAGGTGACCACGGCCTTGGCGCCTTCCACCACGAAGTCCACAGGCTGTGCGGGAAGCGCCCTGGTGATCTCGGCGAGCAGGCGGCCGGAGACCAGGACGAGGCCGGGGTCACCGGTCTGCAGCTCCAGGGTCACCTCGGCGGACACCTCGTAGTCGAAGCCTGAGAGCTTGAGCTGCTGCTGCTCGGTGACCTCTAGCCGCATGCCCGCGAGCACCGGCACCGAGGGCCGTGCGGGCAGGCTCCGTGCGGTCCACGCGACCGCCTCCGCGAGTACGTCTCGCTCGACCCGGAACATCACGGGGATCCGCCTCCTGCTGTATCGGCTGTCTGTTGATCGCGGTCTTCGCCGGCTCCGCCGCCCGATGCCACTCGGTGCCGTGCACTCAAGTGTTCACTCTCCCGCACGAGCGAAGCGCCGGAACCCTTCTATGGGTCTTGAGTTCTTAGTAGAGAGAGATACAGGTCATCTCATTAGGGGGCGTGGATATGTGGAAGTCTAACGTCTTCGCAGCTCAGAGGCCCTGCGTTGTCCACCGGGCCTGTGGGTGGACGGTGGGTATCCGAGGCGGGCCTGGGGACAGCCGCGCGTTGCACACAGGCCGTCCCCAGATTGGGGGGTCTTCATCCACTGCTTATCCACGAGGTTTCCACCGGTTATCCACGGGGTATAACGGGCAATTCACCTGGGGCTCCGACCCCGCCCACAGGGCGTCCCCAGGTTGTCCACGAGATGTCCCCAAGTCTTCCCCAGGATGTCCCCAGAGTTGTCCCCAGGCTCTGACGTCGCCGGAACCGGTCATGCGCTTGGTTGATCGAGCGATCCGAGGGGGTTTCCGCAGATTCGCCGCTCGGAGTCGCTGATCCACAGAGTTATCCACAGGCTGTGGATCATCAGGCGGTGCGGGAGTTCTGCTTGATACGGTTCGTCAGCTCCGTGACCTGGTTGTACATCGACCGGCGCTCGGCCATCAGGGAACGGATCTTGCGTTCCGCGTGCATGACGGTGGTGTGGTCGCGTCCGCCGAACTGCTGGCCGATCTTGGGAAGCGACAGGTCGGTGAGCTCCCTGGCGAGGTACATCGCGATCTGCCGGGCCGTCACCAGCACCCGCGAGCGCGAGCCGCCGCACAGGTCGTCGATGGACAGCCCGAAGTACGCCGCGGTCTGCGCCATGATCGTCGCGATGGTGATCTCGGTGCTTGAGTCCTCGGTGATGAGGTCCTTCAGCACCACCTCGGCGAGCTGCAGGTCGACCGACTGGCGGTTGAGGCTGGCGAAGGCGGTGACGCGGATGAGTGCGCCCTCCAGCTCGCGGATGTTCGTGGAGATCTTGCTGGCGATGTACTCCAGCACGTCCCCCGGCGCGGCCAGGCCCTCCTGGATCGCCTTCTTGCGCAGGATCGCGATGCGCGTCTCCAGCTCGGGAGGCTGCACGTCGGTGATCAGCCCCCACTCGAAGCGGTTGCGCAGCCGGTCCTCCAGCGTCACCAGCTGCTTGGGCGCGCGGTCGCTGGAGATGACGATCTGCTTGTTGGCGTTGTGCAGGGTGTTGAAGGTGTGGAAGAACTCCTCCTGGGTCTGCTCCTTGCCCTCCAGGAACTGGATGTCGTCCACGAGCAGGATGTCGACCGCGCGGTACCGGGCCCGGAAGCCGTCGGCCTTGTGGTCGCGGATCGAGTTGATGAAGTCGTTGGTGAACTCCTCGGAGCTCACGTACCTGACCCGCGCGCCGTCGTACAGCCGCTGGGCGTAGTGGCCGATCGCGTGCAGCAGGTGGGTCTTGCCGAGGCCGGAGTCGCCGTAGATGAACAGCGGGTTGTACGCCTTGGCCGGCGCCTCGGCGACCGCGACCGCGGCGGCGTGCGCGAAGCGGTTGGAGGCGCCGATGACGAAGGTCTCGAAGGTGTACTTGGGGTTCAGCCGGGCGGGTTCGGTGGGTTTGCCGCCGCGGTTCTCCCGGCCGTCCCAGCGGTTGGGGGCGGGGCGGTCGAAGTCGTCGGGGTCCTGGCGCGGGCGCGGCGGACGGCCCTCGGACCGACCGGGCGGGAAGGAGGGTTCCGCCGGATATCCGCCGCTCTGCGCGGGGGGGAAGCCCTGGGAGCCGTCGCCGTGACCGTGACCATGGCCGTATGAGGAGGCGGGGTCGCCGGGGGCGGGCTGCGACGGGGGCTGCGGCTGCTCCTTCCCCGGGCGTCCGGGGAAGTCGTCCTGGTGCTGGAAGCCTTCCTGGCGCTGCTGGTAGTCGTCCGGGAGGTACGGCTGCACCGGCTCGGCCTGGGGGCCGTAGGAGCCCTCGGGGTTGTCCCCATATTGATAGGAGAACGGCTGGGCCTGTGGCCTGCCCTGTGGATAATCGGTGGACGACGAGTGGCCCGGGTAGGACTGGTGGCCCATGGACCCCTGGCCACCAGGCTCTCCGTAGCCGGGACGTGGTTGTCCACCTTGTGGATAACCGCTCTGCGGCGACTGGGGATAACCGTCCGATCGGGGGGCCGGCACCTCGCCGGCGCCGCTCATCGGGTCGACCATGACGGCCACCCGCATGGGCCGGCCGAACTCCTGCGACAGCGCCTGCGCGATCAGCGGCCGGAGTTTGGTCTCCAGCACGTCCTTGGCGAAGTCGTTGGGCGCGGCCAGGATGATCGTGTCCTTCACGAGACCGAACGGCCGGGTCATCGTCAGCCACGCACGCTGTTGCGGTGGGACGCTGCCGTCCGCGAAGGTTCCCAGTGCTCGGGCCCAGATCGGGCCGAGGTCGACACCATCCATTGGTCGGCCCCTCCTCCCTTGACGCGGCCCCCGCACGCTCGCCGCGGTTCGTTATCCACATGGGCGTCCGCGAGAGCAAGCTCTGTGAGCGCCCGGCCTCACGGCTGTCCCCACAGCGTCGTCCGCAGGCTCCTTCCGCTGATCCACATCGTTTCCACACGATGTCCACAGCCCTCGGATGCGCGTCGGTGCGTATCGGCGAGTTAGAGGGAAGGTTCGGAGGGTCGACAGTAGCGCTGTGCACACCCCTGTTCAAGACGTTGTCCACAGACTAGTGGCTGGTTGGGGGAGACACGATGCACATACTGTGGATGAAGGGGAGGCAGTGGATAACGGGGCTGTGGAATAGTGGATAACCTTGGTGGGGCGTATGGCCACGCCGTTCCGGTTTGACCTGCGGGCCCCCCGCCCCGTAACGTACGACGGTCGGCTTGTCGCGCGACGGCACTTTGGCGTGCCCGTGCTATCCGGCAGGCCAAGCCCTGTGTGTCACTCGTCCGTACGCCGTGCGGGCGAACTCAAGCCTGGAGCCCACTCGTGAGCAAGCGTACTTTCCAGCCGAACAACCGTCGCCGCGCGAAGACCCACGGCTTCCGGCTGCGCATGCGCACGCGAGCCGGTCGCGCGATCCTCGCCGCCCGTCGTCGCAAGGGCCGTTCGGAGCTCTCCGCCTGACCACGCGGAGCGCCCGGGCCGCTCTGGCCCGCCCGCCCGTCGGTTCCGACCGGCGGGCGTCAGCCGTACCCGGGCCCGTGTTCGTCTGAGAGACAGGTCCACTCGTGTTGTCGTCCGCCTTCCGTATGCGCCGGGGCGATCAGTTCGTGAGCGCGATCAAGGGAGGCCGGCGTGCCGGACGCCCTACCCTGGTCGCCCATCTGAGCGACCGCGGAAACCCGGCGGACCCCCCTCAGGTCGGTTTCGTGGTGAGCAAGGCCGTCGGCGGCGCGGTGGTGCGCAACCGGGTGAAGCGCAGGCTGAGACATCTGATGCGGCACCGACTCCACTCCCTACCGCGAGGTAGCCTGCTTGTTGTACGCGCCAATCCCCAGGCGGCGTCCGCGCGTAGCGATCTCCTCGCCGCCGAACTGGACGTCGTCCTGGAGCGATTGATCGGCCGCCGGGCACCCGCGCGGCGAGCCGATCGCCCGGCCGCGACGGACGGATCAACATGAGCGGCGGTGAGTCGGGTGCCCGAGCCCAGGACGCCGGCGGAGCTAGCCTCCGGCGGCCGGTCGTGAGCGTGCCCATCCCGCGCCAGGCGGTGCGGGTCTCCCCCGCGGCCAGGGTCCTGCTGGTCCCGATCCGGTTCTATCGGGCCTTCATCGGTCCGCTCCTCGGGCCGCGCTGCCGGTTCGAACCGTCCTGCAGTGCTTACGGACTTGAAGCCATCGCTGTGCACGGCGCACTGCGAGGGCTGTGGCTGACCGTCAGACGAATCGGGCGTTGCCACCCCTTCCACCCGGGAGGTTACGACCCGGTGCCTCCGCGCCCGGTCCGGCCCCACGACGAAACGCAAGGGAGCTAGCTCGGTGGAGCTGTCATGGCTGAATTGGCTATATGAGGCCGTAGCCCATGTGATCGCGTGGATTCACGCGGGCTACAGCACGTTCATCCCCCCGGACAACGGCCTGAACTGGGCACTGACCATCATCACGCTCACCGTGCTGATGCGTCTCCTGATCTTCCCGCTCTTCATGAAGCAGATGCGCTCGTCGCGGAAGATGCAGGAGCTCGCCCCCAAGGTCGCCGAGCTGCGCAAGAAGTACAAGAGCGACAAGCAGCGGATGAACCAGGAGGTGATGAAGCTTTACCAGGATGCCGGGGCCAACCCCCTCGGCGGCTGCCTGCCCATCGTGGCGCAGTTCCCCATCTTCATCTCCATGTTCACCGTGCTGCGGGCCATCGCCGAGGACCAGGCCAAGTACGGCATGACGCAGCAGATGGTGGACAGCGCCCGCTCCGCGCACGTGTTCGGCGCGCCGATCCCCGCCACGTTCTTCACCAGCGCCGAGCACATCACGGCCCTGGGCGCCGACCCCGTCGTCACCAAGATCGTCCTTGGCATCTTCGTGGCGGTCAGCTCGGCGACGACCTTCCTCACCGTGCGCCAGAGCGTCACCCGGTCGATGGCCCAGATGCCGGACAACCCCATGGCGCAGCAGCAGAAGATCCTGATGTACATCTCGCCGCTGTTCGCGGTATTCAGCTTGAACTTCGCGCTCGGCCTTATTCTTTACTGGGTCACCACCAACCTCTGGACGCTCGGCCAGCAACACTGGTTCTACAGTCGCCACCCGATGCCGGTCGTCGACGCCAAGGGCAACGTGGTGCAGCCCGAGCCCAAGCCAGGGCTGTTGAGCAGGTTCCTGCCCGGCAAGTCCGCCGCCAAGGAACCCGCCGACGAGCCCGTGGCCGATGAGCCCACGCCCAAGGTGATCCGCCAGCAGCCCACCCGGCAGCCGCGCAGCAAGCGCACGGGCAGCAAGAAGTCGTAGCCGGTTGTCTCGAAGGGGAGTTCGGACGTGACCGAAGTCAACGAGGGGCAGGCCCCGCAGGCCGCCCCCGATATCAGCGCCCTGGAGCAGGAGGGCGAGATCGCGGCGGACTACCTCGAAGGGCTGCTGGACATCGCCGACCTCGACGGTGACATCGACATGGACGTCGAGGGCGACCGCGCGCTGGTGTCCATCGTCGACATCAAGGGCGGCGACCTCGTCGGCGACAACGGCGAGGTGCTGGAGGCGCTGCAGGAGCTCACCCGGCTGGCCGTGCACCGGCGCACGGGCGAGCGGTCCCGGCTGATGCTCGACGTGGCCGGCTACCGCCACGGCCGGCGGGTCGAGTTGAGCAAGCTGGCCACCAAGACCGCCGAGGACGTCAAGCGGTCCGGCGAGGCCAGGTCGCTGCAGCCGATGACACCGTTCGAGCGCAAGATCGTGCACGACGCGGTGGCCGCGGCGGGGCTGCGCAGCGAGTCCGAGGGCGAGGAGCCCCAGCGTTTCGTGGTCGTGCTCCCGGTCTGAGAGCGAACGACCGCACATGCGGCGGGCCGCCGATCCTGGGGATCGGCGGCCCTTCGGTTTCCAGGCCCCTGAGCTGACGATCGCTGACGTTCGCTGACGTTGGCCGAACGAGCCGGGTTATCCGATGCGTCACCTCCATTGGTAGCCCTCTCCCCCGGTTTCCGTGCCGCTGGCGTGGCCGTCGCCGGGAAAACCGATCATGTTTTGACCTTCCGATTGCCCTCTGCTGACGGACGTACGCGCAGGTGGCCGCGGTCCCGCCGCCGGCCTTGCCGTCCGCGGCCGCACGCGTCGCACGCATGCCGGCAGCCCGGGGCGGTTACCCTTACGCGAAGATGTTCTGCCCGTTCTGGTTGAGTGAGTGATGGCGGAAAGCGATCAGCTGCCCGAGGCGCCCGCCGTGGCGCGCGAGGTTTTTACCGGCGACGCGTGGCCACGCGCCGAGGCGTACGCGCACATCCTGGCCGGGCCGGGCGTGGTCCGGGGACTGCTCGGGCCGAGGGAGGTCCCTCGTATCTGGGACCGCCATCTGCTCAACTGCGCGGTGGTGGCCGACGTGGTGCCGCCGGAGGCGAGCCTCGTCGACATCGGCTCGGGGGCCGGGCTGCCCGGCATCGTGCTCGCCATCGTCCGGCCCGACGTCACGGTCACGCTGCTGGAGCCTTTGCTGCGGCGTACGACCTTCCTGGACGAGTGCGTGGCCGAGCTGAAGCTGCCCAATGTCTCGGTGGTCCGGGGCCGCGCCGAGGAGCTGGCCGGGAAGCAGGTCTTCGACGTCGCCTCGGCCCGGGCGGTGGCGCCGCTCGACCGGCTGCTGTCCTGGTCGATGCCGTTGTTGCGCGAGGGCGGGCAGCTGCTGGCGATGAAAGGGGAGCGCGCGGCGGGCGAATTGGACGCCGCGGACGAACAATTACGGTTGTATGGGGTGCGGACCGCCGAGCTTGTCACCGTCGGGCGCGGTAGGGTCGATCCGCCCACGACTCTTGTCCGGGTGGTCGCCGGACGTCCGGCCCGGAGCGCGCAGGGTGCGCGCCGCCGACGGAAGAGGTGACGGTCATGCCGGGTACGTCCACCGGCCTTGGCTGGCCGGATCGTCACGTCACCACGTCGGAAGGCAGGCCCTCCGGTCTCGGCTGGCCTTCCGGCTCCGTTCCCGCCACGCCGGTGGAAAGGACGACGACCGTGCCCCAGCCCCCCTACACCCCAGGCGATTCGCCGCTGGTCCGAGAGGCGCTCAGCTCAGTGGTTTCACGTGAAACAGCTCCGTCCGCTCCCGTTTCGATCAGTTACCCACCTTCCCGGCAGGATGGGGACTGGCCCCGGCCGCCGCGCCGCCGGATCATCACCATCGCCAACCAGAAGGGCGGCGTCGGCAAGACGACGACGGCCGTGAACCTCGCGGCCGGCCTGTCGATGCACGGCCAGCGCGTGCTCGTCGTCGACCTGGACCCGCAGGGGAACGCCTCGACGGCCCTTTCCGTCGAGCACCGCGGCGAGATCCCGTCGGTCTATCAGGTGCTCGTGGAAGACCTGCCGCTGCGGGAGATCGTGAGCCCGGTCCCGGACATGCCGAACCTCTACTGCGCCCCGGCCACCATCGGCCTGGCGGGCGCCGAGATCGAGCTGGTGTCGCTGGTCGCCAGGGAGGCCCGGCTCAAGCGGGCGCTCGAGGCGTTCGACACGATCGACCTCGACTACATCCTGATCGACTGCCCGCCGTCCCTCGGCCTGCTGACCGTGAACGCCATGGTCGCGGCCGAGGAGGTCATGATCCCGATCCAGTGTGAGTACTACGCGCTGGAAGGGGTCAGCCAGCTGCTCCAGAACGTGGAACTGGTCCGCGTGCACCTGAACCAGGTGCTGCGGGTCTCCACGATCCTGCTGACCATGTACGACGGCCGGACCCGGCTGGCCTCCCAGGTGGCCGACGAGGTCAGGGCCCACTTCGGTGACACGGTGCTCAGCACGGTCATCCCGCGCAGCGTCCGGGTGTCCGAGGCGCCGAGCTACGGGCAGTCCGTGCTCACCTATGACGCGGGGTCCAGCGGCGCCATGGCGTACATGGACGCGGCCAGGGAGCTCGCCTACCGCGGCGCGGCGGTCACCGGAGGCTGATCCGGTCCGGTGCCGGTACGCTCCTGTGGAGCGTGCCCGTGCCGATCCGGCGGAACGTCAGGACAAGGTGCGGCCGGCGGCGGTCACGATGGTGGCCGTCCGCGTGAGACCGCGGGCTGGGCGAGGAGGAGTTCGTGGGCCAGCAGAGGCGTGTTGGACTGGGGAAGGGGCTCGGTGCCCTGATCCCCACCGGGCCGCTCGTCGACGTGCGGACTCCGGGGGGCACGGCCGCGGCGCCGTCACAGGCGGACGACGGGCTCAAGCCGATCGACGGCGCCTACTTCATGGAGGTACCGCTCGACGCCATCACCCGTAACCCGAGGCAGCCGCGCGAGATCTTCGACGAGGACGCCCTGCGTGAGCTCGCCGACTCCATCCGTGAGGTCGGCCTGCTCCAGCCCATCGTGGTGCGCCAGGTCGGGGGCGGGCGATACGAGCTGATCATGGGGGAGCGGCGCTGGCGGGCGTCCCAGCTGCTCGACCTCAAGGTGATCCCCGCCATCGTGCGCGACACCCAGGACGACGCCCTGCTGCGCGACGCCCTCATCGAGAACCTCCAGCGCGAGCAGCTCAACGCCTTGGAAGAGGCGGCCGCCTACCGGCAGCTCCTGGACGACTTCGGCGCCACGCACGAGCAGCTGGCCCAGCGGGTCGGCCGCTCCCGCTCGCACATCACCAACACCCTGCGCCTGCTGAACCTCCCCACCGGAGTCCAGTGGCGCGTCGCCGCCGGTACGATCAGCGCCGGCCACGCCAGAGCCCTGCTGGCGCTGAGCGACCCCGCGGCCCAGGAGCACCTGGCCGACCGCATAGTCGCCGAAGGCCTCTCCGTCCGCACCGTCGAAGAAATCGTCTCCATGGGCGAAGCCACCGCCGCCCCCGCCCTCCGCCCCCGCCGCCAGAAGGCCCTCCCCGAGCCCGCCCTGACCACCCTGGCCGACCGCCTCTCCGACCACTTCGAAACCCGCGTCCGCGTAGACCTGGGCCGCCACAAGGGCCGAATAGTCGTCGAATTCGCCACCATGGACGACCTCGAACGCATCATCACCACCATGGCCCCCAACGCCGCCCCCACCCTCCACACCCCCCACGACGAACCCTGACCCACCCCCCACCCTCCACAACCGACGACGAACCCCGACCACCCCCGGGTCTAGCCGTAGCCACCCTCCCATCACCGGCCTCCCACATCACCCATCACGCGTAGCGCCCCAAAGGCGCTACCCGCGTTTTCCCGGGCCCCCATCCGCCTCGGCCGCCCCTCCAAACCGCCTCCTGTGACGAACTCCGCGTACGCCGGTACACCGGCGCCGATTCCGCCACCCGCTTCTCCACCGCGTCCGCCTTCCCCCGGCCCCCTGTGACAGCGTCAACGACGCCTAGCGCTTCACCCTCAGGACGAGTCGCTCTCCGTCCGGCGTACGATCGCCGACAAAGTCCGCCGACGCGACGAAATGACGGATGGTGAGGTGGGCTCGCTGCCCCAAGGCAGCGCCGGGTTCTCCGCTTCCTGCCACGTGCGGTAACGCCAGCGCCAGAGAACACGTGGAGAAACGGCTGGTGCGGCTTTACCCGCCGCAGGGCGGAGCCGGTCCCGCCGCACCACGGTGTTCCGATGACAGTGTCGTCTATATCAGAGGCACGAACCGGAGTGGAGGCGGCGTCGCAGGCGCTCCCACAAGCGGGGTCGGTCACAAACGTGCAGGCGTGGGAGTCGGTGCGGGACCACCCATGAACGGCCCCGCCCGGCACCGGAGACGACCACCCAGAGATATCGCCGGTGCACGCGGGTCCCCCGCCGCAGAACAGCACCGGTTCGCCGCACCACGTCTGACCGCGCCAACGCTGGGGGACACGCGGAGGAGTGGCCGGCGACGATGTGAACTCGCCACCACCGGACTCCCCGCACCATCTACGGTGCGTAGGTGCCCGGGCAGAGCCCCAGGAGAGTTGGCCGGCGCGCAAAGGGCTTGTTGCGGCAGGGCGGCGCCGGGTTCGCCGTCCCGCGTCCCGCGTCGTCGTGGCGCCGACCAAGCGACGCGGCGGCGATCAAGGCGACCGCTGGGGCAGATGCCCGTTCGGGGTGGACAACCCCGTTCGGGTAACGGAAGTGGGGTTAGCTCAACCATGGGACGGCGGCGCCGGGTTCGCCGTGCCGCGTCCCGCGTCGTCGCGGCGACCAAGGCGTTGTGGCGCCGAGCAAGGCGACGTGGCGGCGAGCAAGGCGACGTGGCGGCGAGCAAGGCGACGTGGCGGCGAGCAAGGCGACGTGGCGGCGAGCAAGGCGACGTGGCGGCGAGCAAGGCGACCGCTGGGGCGGATGCCCGTTCGGGGTGGACAACCCGTGCGAGTAACGGAAGTGGGGTTAGCTCACCCGCCGCCTTATGGCGGTGCCGGGTTCGCTGGCCACGTCCCGCGTCGTCGCGGCCGACCGAGGCGTCGTGGCGGCGAGCAAGGCGTCGTGGCGGCGAGCAAGGCGACGTGGCGGCGAGCAAGGCGACGTGGCGGCGAGCAAGGCGACGTGGCGGCGAGCAAGGCGACCGCTGGGGCGGATGTCCGTTTGGGGGGGACAACCCGTGCGGGTAACGGAGGAGGGGCTAGCTCAACCGCCTTCGCGGCGCCGGGTTCGCTGTGCCGCGGCCGCGTCGTCCGGCGCCGTTGCACACGATCTGCTGGGGCGACTCGAACCGGTGCCCGAGGGTGGGGTGTGGATCCGGGCCGGGGGTGCGGGTCGGAATGGCGGGCGTGGGAGCAGAACGTGTCGCGGTGGAGTGCGGGTGAGCCCGGCGGGGTCGGGAGTGCGGGGGTGTCCCCGCATAAGGACAGCCCTTGCGGCTTTCGCGCGGAGCGCGGCCTTCGCGAGGACCGTTTCAGTGGCCATGCACACGCCGGTTGTTCGCCGCTTGGCGCCGGTGCAGAGCGCTCGGATAGCGGCGGGTGTGGGTGGGCTTGTCGCCGTAGAGCGGCGCCGGATTCGCCGTACCACGTCCCGCCGTCGCGGCGCCGGATACACACAACCCCAGGGCGACACTAGCCGGGTGCCGGACGGCCGGGTATGGAGCCGGGTCGGCGCGATGACCGGAACGGGCGCGGAAACCAGATCAAGGACGAGGACCAGACCGGGGACAAGGACCTGGCCGGGGACAAGGACCAGGCCGCGGACAAGGACCAGGCCGCGGACAAGGACCAGGCCGCGGACAAGGACCAGAGCGGGCGCGAGGACCAGACCAGGAGGGACAGAGTGGGACGAGGGACAGAGCGGGGATGAGGACCAGAGCGGGGATGAGGACCAGAGCGGGGATGAGGACCAGAGCGGGGATGAGGACCAGAGCGGGGATGAGGACCAGAGCGGGGATGAGGACCAGGCCGCGGACAAAGACCAGAGCGGGCGCGAGGACCAGACCAGGAGGGACAGAGTGGGACGAGGGACAGAGCGGGGGCGAGGACAGAGCGGCGGCGAGGACAGAGCGGGGGCGAGGACAGAGCGGGGGCGAGGACAGAGCGGG
>NZ_JBHSRF010000068.1:0-50365 GCF_042658925.1 Sphaerisporangium aureirubrum | reverse complement strand
GGCCTTCTGGGGGGTGCTTGCGTCCGTCGCGCGGGGGGCCGGGGGCGGGCGGAGGGTGGGGTGGGGGCAAGTATGCCATTGTGCTGGTGGGCGGGGTGTTCCGGGGGAACTGGTCGCGGGGGGGCGGGGGGAATGGCGGAGGTTCGTGGAAATCTCCGGTGACGGAACGTGCCCAACCGGTTTCGCGAAGTGGCCCAAAGGTCGTACCCTCCCATAGTGACCTCTTGGGGGTTTACTTGCCTATGACGGACCCATCCGACACGCGCGACCTCGGCCCGCGGCCCTACTCCCCGCTCTGGATCTACCTGACCGGGGTGGTCGCCGCAGGCTTCGCGGCGCTGCTCGCCGCCGAGCTGAGGCTCGGCGTCGAGGAGTTCTCCGTGCTCGCGCGCACGTCTCTGTTCTGGATGCTGGTCGTGCTGGTCGTGCTGGGAGAACTCCGGCCGATCATCGTCTCCAACTCCCGGCTGGCCGGAGGCACGGCGACCTCGACGCTGTTCACCTTCGCGGTCCTGCTCTACCACGGCCTGTCCGTGGCCGTGCTGATCCACACGCTCGCGCTGGTGGTGAGCGGCCTGCTGCACCGCAGGGCCTGGCACCGCGTGGCGTTCAACGTCTCCCAGGTGGCCCTGGCCTCCACGGCGGCGGCCGTGGTGCTCGGCGCGTTCGGCCACCATCCCCACCCGGCGGATCCCTGGATCCCGGGCGGTACGGACATCGTGCCGGTGGGCTTGGCGGCCGTGGCGTACTTCGCGGTGCGCGGCGTGCTGGTCTGCTCCGCCGTCGCCCTGCACGAGCGCCGCTCCCTGCCGAGGGTGCTGCGGGCCACGATCGTCCACCAGAGCGTCATGTACGTCGCCCTGCTCGGCCTCGCCCCGCTCGTCGTGGTCGTGATGAACCGTTCCCCGGCGCTGGTCCCCCTGTTCGTGGCCCCGCTGGCGACGATGTACTTCACCGCCTCGCTGTCGCGCCGCCGCGACCACCAGGCCATGCACGACGGCCTGACCTCGCTGCCCAACCGCAAGATGCTGATCGTCCGCACCGAGGAGGCCCTCGCCGAGGCCCGCGAGGGCGAGCGCGTCGGCCTGCTGCTGCTGGACCTGGACCGGTTCAAAGAGGTCAACGACACCCTCGGCCACCCCGTCGGCGACCGGCTCCTGCAGATCGTCGCGCACCGCCTCACCCACAGCGTCCGCCCCGGCGACGTGGTGGCCCGCCTGGGGGGCGACGAGTTCGCGGTGCTGCTGCCCACGGTCCGCGACGCGTTCGCCGCCCGCGAGGTGGCCGCGCGGCTGCGGGTGGCGCTCACCGAGCCGGTGCGCCTGGAGGGCATGACGTTCGACATGGACGCCTCGGTCGGCATCGCGCTCTACCCCGACCACGCGCCGGACTTCGAGCTGCTGCTGCAACGGTCGGACGTGGCGATGTACTTCGCCAAGGAGGCCCGCTCCGGCGTCGAGGTGTACGTCGCGGAGAAGGACCGCAACTCCCCCGAACGCCTCAACCTGCTCGGCGACCTGCGCCGTGCCATAGGCGGCAGCGAGCTGACGCTGCACTACCAGCCCAAGGTCGGTCTCGTCACCGGCGTGGTCGAGGGCGTCGAGGCGCTGCTGCGCTGGCGGCACCCCGTGCGGGGGCTGGTGTACCCGTCGGACTTCATCCCGCTGGCCGAGCAGTCGTACCTCATGCGCGAGCTCACCCAGCACGTGATCGACGTGGCGCTCGAACAGGCCGCCGAGTGGTGGCACCGCGGCATCAAGGTCCCGGTGGCGATCAACGTCTCGGCGCGCGACCTGCTGGACCCCGCGCTGCCCGACCTGCTGGAGGCCGGCCTGCGCCGCCTGCGGCTGCCGTCGGACGCCATCCAGCTGGAGGTCACCGAGCGCATCCTGATGACCGACCAGGCGTACACCGCCGACTCGGTGCACGCCCTGGTAAGGCTCGGCGTGCCGCTGGCGCTGGACGACTTCGGCACCGGCTACTCCTCGCTGGTCCGCCTGCAACGCCTGCCGGTGAGCGAAGTGAAGATCGACGGCTCGTTCGTGCAGCGGCTCGGCAAGTCCAGGGACGACGAGCGCATCGTGCGCTCGATCGTGGACCTGGTGCGCTCGCTCGGCCTGCGCTCGGTCGCCGAGGGCGTGGAGACCGAGGAGGTGGCCGCCTGCCTGCGCGAGATGGGCTGCGACGCCGGGCAGGGCTGGTGGTTCTGCGAGCCGATGTCCGCCGCCGACGTCACCACCTGGCTGCGGGAGCGCCGCATGGCGGCCGACGAGCTCCCGCTGTGCGAGTCGGCCGAGGTCACCGCGTCCTAGCGCCTCCGGCCGCGGCGGACGACGGCCGAGGCCGCGCCGCCGAAGGGCCCCGGCCGGGCAGGCCCGCGTCATGGCCGGGGGAGCGGCGGTTAACGGTTCGGCCACGTTCGGTCACTCGCCCTAGGATGACACTTGTCCGATCGCCGTCCATGAAACGGGTTGACGACTCATGTCCGCCATAACCCGCGACGAGGTAGCTCACCTCGCCCGCCTTTCCAGGCTGGCGCTGGCCGACGCCGAGCTCGACCACTACGCCGCGCAGCTCGACCAGATCATCGCCGCGGTCGCGCGTGTCGCCGAAGTCGCCACGGGAGACATCCCGCCCTCCTCGCACGCCCTGCCGCTCACCAACGTCTACCGGCCCGACGAGGTGCGGCCCTGCCTGTCCCCACAGGAGGCCCTCGCCATGGCCCCGGCCGTCGAGGACGATCGTTTCCGCGTGCCGCGCATCCTCGGGGAGGAGGCATGAGCCTCACCCGCAGGACCGCCGCCGAGCTCGGCGAGCTGATGGCCACGGGCGAGGTGTCGGCCGTAGAGGTCACCCAGGCCCACCTCGACCGCATCGCCGAGGTCGACGGCCAGGTGCACGCGTTCCTTCACGTGGCGGCCGAGGCGGCCCTGGAGCAGGCCCGCTCGGTGGACTCCCGCCGCGCCGCCGGCGAGCAGCTCGGCCCGCTGGCCGGCGTGCCGGTCGCGCACAAGGACGTCTTCACCACCAAGGACATGCCGACCACGGCCGGTTCCAAGATCCTCGAAGGCTACCGGCCGCCCTACGACGCGACCGTGACCGCGCGCCTGCGCGAGGCCGGGCTGGTCATCCTCGGCAAGACCAACCTCGACGAGTTCGCGATGGGCTCCTCCACCGAGAACTCCGCGTACGGCCCCTCGCGCAACCCGTGGGACCTCGGGCGCATCCCTGGCGGCTCCTCGGGCGGCTCCAGCGCCGCCGTGGCCTCCTTCCAGGCCCCGCTGTCCACCGGCACCGACACCGGCGGCTCGATCCGCCAGCCCGCCGCGGTGACCGGCATCGTGGGCATGAAGCCCACCTACGGCGGCTCGTCCCGGTACGGCCTGATCGCCTTCGCGTCGTCGCTGGACACCCCCGGCCCGTTCGCGCGCACCGTCCTGGACGCCGCCCTGCTGCACGAGGCGTTCTCCGGCCACGACGTGATGGACTCCACCTCGATCCACTCCGAGGTGCCCCCGGTGGTCGAGGCCGCGCGGCACGGCGACGTCGCGGGCCTGCGGGTCGGCGTGGTCAAGGAGCTCTCCGGCGAGGGCTACCAGCCCGGCGTGCTCGCCCGCTTCCAGGAGGCGGTCGACCTGCTGGACTCCCTCGGCGCCAAGGTCGTCGAGGTCTCCTGCCCGAGCTTCACCTACGCCCTTCCGGCGTACTACCTCATCGCGCCGTCGGAGTGCTCGTCCAACCTCGCGAGGTTCGACGGCATGCGTTACGGCCTGCGCGTCGGCGACGACGGCACCCACAGCGCCGAGGAGGTCATGGCCCTGACCAGGGCGGCCGGCTTCGGCCCCGAGGTCAAGCGCCGCATCATGCTCGGCACGTACGCCCTGTCCAGCGGCTACTACGACGCCTACTACGGCTCGGCGCAGAAGGTCCGCACCCTCATCGCCCGCGACTTCGAGGCGGCGTTCCACCAGGTGGACGTGCTGGTCTCGCCGACCACGCCGACCACGGCGTTCCCGATCGGCGAGCGCGCGGACGACCCCATGGCGATGTACCTCGCCGACCTTTGCACCATCCCGGCCAACCTCGCGGGCAACGCCGCCATCTCGGTGCCCTGCGGCCTGGCGGACGAGGACGGCCTGCCGACCGGGCTGCAGATCATGGCCCCGGTCCTCGGCGACGACCGCTGCTACCGCGTCGGCGCCGCCGTCGAGAAGGCTTTCCAGGACCGCTGGGGCGGCCCGCTGCTGAAGGAGGCTCCGGCACTGTGACCACCACCCGCGCCACCATGCCGTACGACGAGGCGCTGGAGCGCTTCGAGCCGGTGCTCGGCCTGGAGACCCACGTCGAGCTCGGCACCGTGTCCAAGATGTTCTGCGGCTGCCGCACCGATTTCGGCGCGCCGCCCAACACCCACGTGTGCCCGGTCTGCCTGGCGCTGCCCGGCGCGTTGCCGGTGGCCAACGACAAGGCGATCGAGTCGACCATCCGCATCGGCCTGGCGCTGAACTGCTCCATCGCCGAGTGGTGCCGCTTCGCCCGGAAGAACTACTTCTATCCGGACATGCCGAAGAACTACCAGATCAGCCAGTACGACGAGCCGCTGTGCACCGACGGCTACCTCGACGTCGAGGTCGAGGGCCGCACCTTCCGCGTCGGCATCGAGCGGGTGCACCTGGAGGAGGACACCGGCAAGTCCACCCACGTGGGCGGCGCCACCGGCCGCATCCAGGGCGCGGACTACTCCATCGTCGACTACAACCGCGCGGGCATCCCGCTGGTCGAGATCGTCACCAGGCCGGTCGAGGGCACCGACAGGCTCGCGCCCGAGGTCGCCAAGGCGTACGTCACCGAGCTGCGTGAGCTGCTGCGCGCCCTGGACGTCTCGGACGTGCGCATGGAGCAGGGCTCGCTGCGCTGCGACGTCAACGTCTCGCTGATGCCCCGCGGGTCGTCCGCGTGGGGCACCCGCACCGAGACCAAGAACGTCAACTCCCTGCGCAGCGTCGAGCGGGCGGTGCGCGGCGAGATCGAGCGCCAGGCGGCGATCCTCGCCGACGGCGGCCGCATCGTGCAGGAGACCCGCCACTTCCACGAGGACACCGGCGCCACCACGCCGGGCCGGTCCAAGGAGGAGGCGCAGGACTACCGCTACTTCCCCGAGCCCGACCTGCTGCCGATCGCCCCGGCCCCCGAGTGGGTCGAGGAGCTGCGGGCCTCGCTGCCCGAGCCGCCCGCCGCCCGCCGCGCCCGGCTCCAGGCCGAGTGGGGCCTGTCGGACCTCGACATGGCGGCCATGCGCAACGCCGGGGCCGTCGACCTCGTCGAGGCGACGATCGCGGCCGGGGTGCCCGCCGCGGACGCCCGCAAGTGGTGGATGGGCGAGCTGGCCCGCCGGGCCAACGAGTCCGGCACCGCTCTCGCCGACCTGCCGATCACCCCGGAGCAGATCGCCCGGGTGGTCGAGCTGGTGGCCTCCGGCGCGTTGAACGACAAGCTGGCGCGCCAGGTTCTGGAGGGCGTGCTGGCCGGCGAGGGCTCCCCCGACGTGGTCGTGGAGGCCCGGGGCCTGCGCATCGTGAACGACGAGGGCGAGCTGTTCTCGATCATCGACGACGTGCTGGCCGCCAACGCCGACGCGGCCGACAAGGTCCGGGCCGGCAAGATCGCCGCGGTCGGCGCTCTGGTCGGCGGCGTGATGAAGGCCAGCCGCGGCAAGGCCGACGCCGGCCGCGCCCGCGAGCTGATCCTGGAACGGCTCGGCGTCTCCGGCTGAGAGCGCGTCTTTCCGGGGCCCCGCGGCGTGTCCGTGGGGCCCTTCGCGCGTCCCGCGGGGGATCTCCGCTGGTCACGTGGCGGGCTTATTGGTGAGGGTGGGGAATGGCAGAAATTCCCCACGCAGAGGGAGTGGATTCATCTACCGATGTAGAAGAATTTACGCGTGATAGTGGTTTAGTGTGAGGCGGGGGAGTCGGGTTCGAGTGGGAGGAGGCGGGGGCGTGCGTAACGCCGGTCCTTCCGTCGATCCGCCACCCGACCCTTTCGCAGCGGTTCGCCCCGATTCTCCAATGTCGCTGCCCGCAGACCGCGACCATCCCGGCGACCACCCGGCGGCCGAGCCCGCGCCCAACGGCAAACGTCTCCCGCGCGGCGTCTCCCCGCTGCCTCCCGGTGTGTCCCCCGAGGTGTTCACGCCTCCCGGATCCCCGGGCAGCCTCCCCGGCGCCGGGGTCCCGCCCCCGGGCGCCACGCCGCCGCCGGTCCCCGGCCAGCCGAGCGCGCTGCCTCCGCCGGGCACGGCCCAGTTGTGGACGGTGTCCAGCACCCGCCGCGGCGACATCACCGCCGAGCCGTCCGTGGTCATCGCGCCCGAGTCCGCCGAGGAGGAGCCCTCCGGCCGGCTGCGCGGCCCTCTGCTGGTCATCGGCGGCTTCGTGCTGCTGTTCATGCTCGCCTACGGCGTGCCCGCCACGTACATGTGGGGCAGGGTCCTGCCGGGCACCCACGTGGCGGGTGTGCGCATCGGCGGCATGACCGAGACGGCCGCCATCGACCGCATCCGCCAGCGTTTCGAGGGCCTGGACCGCCAGGCCGTCCCGCTCGTCGTGGACGGGCGGCGCGTCGGCGTGCTGGACCCGCAGGAGGCGGGCCTGGCGTTCGACGTCGAGCGCACGGTCGCCGCGGCGCAGAAGGGCTTCCCGAGCCCGGTCGCGGTGTGGCAGTCGCTCACCGGCGACCGCGAGCTGGCCCCGCTGATCTCCGTCAACACCGCCAAGTTCGCGTCCTGGATGCGCGGCGTCGCCAAGGACGTCGACCGCACCGCCCGTGAGGGCGCCATCGTCTACACCGGCACCACGCCGAAGGTCGTCCCCCCACGCGACGGCGTGATCCTCGATCAGCAGGCCGCCGCCCTGACGATCAAGCGGGCGTTCCTCAGCCGCCCCGCGGCGATCACGCTGCCGGTGGCGACGGTGCGCGCGAAGGCGGACGCCGCGGCGTTCAACCGGCGGCTCGCCATGGCCCGCGGCGCGGTGGCAGGCCCGATCACCCTGGTCAACGGCAACAGGCGGGTGCCGCTGTCGCCGGAGGTCATCGCAGCCAACCTCGTGTTCGTGGCCGACAACGGCGGAGTCGTGCGCCCGGAGTTCGACGCCAAGACCGCGGTGACCGATTACGAGACCACGTTGGTCGGTGCCTCCCAGGCGCCGCGCGACGCCGGGTTCGTCATCGAGAACGGCGTGCCGAAGCTGGTCCCGGCGCGCACCGGCCGCGGCGTGAACATCGGCGAGCTGGGCTCGGCCGTGTCCAAGGTGATCACCAAGGGCGGGGGGCGCGTCATCCCGGTCTCCCTGTCCATCACCGAGCCGGCCCTGCGCGACCAGGAGGCGGCGAGCTTCGGCATCAAGGAGAAGATCGGCCGGTTCACGACGTTCTTCCCCTGCTGCGCCGCCCGGGTGACCAACATCCAGCGGGCCGCCGACATGGTGGACGGCCACCTGGTGCGTCCCGGCGAGACGTTCTCGCTGAACGAGATCATCGGCCGGCCGGACCGGTCGCGGGGGTTCGTCCCGGCCCAGCTGATCGAGGGGAACCGCCTCGCGATCGGCATGGGCGGCGGCCTCTCGCAGTTCGCCACCACGCTGTACAACGCGGCCTTCTACGCGGGGATGACCGACTTCAAGCGCGGCTCCCACGCGTTCTACGTGCGCCGCTACCCTCTCGGCCGGGACGCGGTGCTCGCCTACCCCGACCACGACCTGGCGTGGCGCAACGACTCCGCCCACGGCGTGCTGATCAAGACGGCGTACACCGACGCCTCGGTCACCGTCGAGATGTGGAGCACCAAGAGGTACGACCGCATCGAGCCGGAGACCTCGCCCAAGTCCGCGGTGACGCAGCCCCACACCGTCACCGACGACGACCCCGGCTGCCTGCCGATGGACGGCGCCCCCGGCTTCACCGTCACCGTCACCCGGGCCTTCTACCAGGACGGCCGCCTGCTCAAGCGGGACGAACCGATGACCACGGTGTACCAACCCCGCGACCGGGTGATCTGCGCGCCGCCGCACTCGCCGACGTCGGACGGTTCGGTGGACAGCGATCAGTCCGGCAGCGGCACCCTGCCCCCGTCACCCGCCATCCGCGACAACGCCCCTCCGGGCAACGGCGGTTCGGGCCGGAACAAGGACAAGACGAAGAACAAGAACCGCGGCAACGGGAACGGTCACGGGAACGGCAACAGCGGGAACGGCAACAAGCGGAAATGACCCCGTTCGTGCCCATTTAGCCCTCCGGGACGGGCCGCGTGGCCCGTCCCGGAACGGAGATCACCGCATCGGGATGACCAGGATGCGATCGTCCCCTTTGTGCGGGGAGCCACGGCCGTCCTTGTTGCTGGTGGTGACCCACAGGCTGCCGTCGGGGGCCGTCTCGGCGGCCCGCAGGCGGCCGAAGACGCCCTTGAACCTCGCGACGGGGACGCCGAGCTTGCCGTCCTCGCCGACCGGGACCTGCCACAGCCGCGCGCCGCGCAGCCCGGCCGCCCACAGCGACCCGCCCGCGAACGCCATGCCGGACGGGGACGACTCCGCGACGGTCCAGGTGATCAGGGGGTCGGCGTACTCGTCGCGGCCGCCGGTGCCCTCCACGGCGGGCCAGCCGTAGTTGCGGCCCTTCTCGATGCGGTTGATCTCGTCGTAGGTGTTCTGGCCGAACTCGGTGGCGTACATGCGCCCCTGGTCGTCCCAGGCCAGGCCCTGGACGTTGCGGTGGCCGTAGGACCAGATCACGTTCTCCATGGGGTTGCCGGGGGCCGGGGTGCCGTCCACGGTCATCCGGAGGATCTTGCCGCCGAGTGAGCCGAGGGCCTGGGAGAGCGGGTCGTCGCCCGCGTCGCCGGTGGCGGCGTAAAGGTAGCCGTCCGGCCCGAATGCGATTCGCCCGCCGTTGTGGTTACCGCTCGCGGGGATTCCGTCGAGGATTTTCGTTGAATCTTTCAGTACTCCGTCATACCGATATCGCACGATACGGTTCTCGGTTTCCGTAGTGAAATAGACGAAAATATAGCGATCCTGGTTGAATTTAGGTGAAACGGCTACGCCGAGCAGACCCCCCTCACCGGAGGCGGAAACTCCTTCGATCTTCCCGACCGTGGTGACACGGCCGGCCTTGGTGACCCGCAGCAGTCGCGCCGAGTCGCGCTCGGTGACCAGCGCGTCGCCGCCGGGCAGGAACGCGATGCTCCACGGCACGCTCAGCCCGGACACCAGCGTCCGCGGCTTGCCGGGCGGCACCGCCAGCCCGACGCCCTCGGCGGGAACCGCGGGCTTGCCGGGGCTGGACGGGATCTCCTCGGGTGGGGCACTCGCGGCGGGAGCCTTTGCGGTGGCCCCGCCGCCGCCCCCGGGTGCGGCCTGGCCCTGCGTGCACCCTCCTGCCAGCACCGCGGCGAGCACGGCCGCCGCGGTGAGGATGTACGGCCGCCCTGTGCCCCCGAGGCGAAAGGGATGGCGGGCGCCCCGGTGGGACAGGGACAACTGGTCGTTCATGTGCGACCTCCTCCGTGACTCCTTACTGGTGCCCAGGCCCTGAGGTTCCTGAGCCGAGGGCTGTTCTCTTAGGGTTGACGTCCATGAGGATCTGGGCCCCGTCACAGGCCGTCGCCGATGTGCTGATCGATCTCCCCGAAGTGGAGTGCACCGTCTACTCCGGCGGCGCGGAGCCGCCCGACGGCGCCGAGCACGTCGAGGTGTGGATCCCGCCGCTGATCCCGCCCGGCACGCTTCGCGACCTGCTCGGCCGTATGACCAAGCTGCGCCTCGTACAGACGGTGACCGCGGGCGTCGAGCCGTATCGCCCGTACGTACCCCGTGGTGTGATCCTGTGCAACGCTCGTGGCGTGCACGACGCCGGCACGGCGGAGTGGGCCGTCGGTGCGATGATCTCCGTGCTGCGCGATTTTCCGGCATTCACCCTGGCCCAGGAAAGCGGCAGATGGGACTACCGCCACACGGGGGTGCTCGCGGACGCGTCCGTATTGATCGTGGGATACGGCTCGATCGGCCAGGCGCTGGAGCGCAGGCTTGCGCCGTTCGAGGTGGAGGTGGTAAAAGTCGCCCGCTCCGCCCGCGAGGGGGTGTACGGCATGGCCGACCTCCCCGCGCTGCTGCCCGAGGCGGACGTGGTGGTGCTGCTGGTGCCCCTGACCGACGACACCGTAAAGATGGTGGACGCCGGCTTCCTCGCCCGCATGAAGGACGGCGCGCTTCTGGTGAACGCCGCCAGGGGCACGATCGTGGACACCGGCGCGCTCGTCGCCGAGCTCGCCACCGGCCGCCTGCGGGCCGCTCTCGACGTGACCGACCCCGAGCCGCTGCCCGCCGGGCACCCTCTGTGGACGGCGCCGGGCGTGCTGATCACCCCGCACGTCGCCGGCAGCACCCCCGCCTCGGTGCGCCGCACCTGTAAGCTCATCCGGTCTCAGATGTTGAGATACCTGTCCGGGGAACCACTGAACAACGTGATCACAGGTTCCTATTGACCGTCCTGACAACGGATGCTGACTCCGACCGATAGGAAAGCAAACCCGTAACGTGGCTGCCTCGTGACCTCCGATGCGTACCGTGAGTTTCACCGCGCGACCGTCCGGAGGCACTAGGGCGCTTATCAGATCGGTGACGACTGGGCGGTTGCCGCCTCCCGCGCCACCGGGAGGGCGCGACACTGGCGACGTGACAGGGATGAGCCGCATGGGCGACGACGTTGAACGGGCTTCGTGACCCCAGGGTCCCGTTGACCGCCGCCGGCCTCGCCGCGGTGGTGCTGGCGGCTGCCCTGCTGTGGAACGGCTCCTCCGGCCTCGCCGCGCTCGCCGGCGGCGTCGCCGGGGTCCTCGCCGCGCTCTCGCTGGCCGTCGCCTCCGTCCGCGCCACCCGCTCGCGCCGCCGCTCCACCTCCTGGCGCTGGCTCGCCGCGGGCGCGGTCACCTGGGTCGCGGGGGCCGGTGTGCGCCCGGTGGCCGAGGGCACGCCGTTCGTGCTGACCTTCGCCGACCTGCTGCTCCTCGTCGGCACCGTGCTGCTCGCCATCGGCTGCGGCCAGACCGCGCGCCGCCGGGCGTACGGCCGGTCGCTGCTCCACTACGTCCTCGGCGCCTACATCAGCGGCGCGTCGCTGTTCGCCGTCTGCTGGGTGCTGCTGCTCGCGCCCGCCTACGCCGGTGCCGAGGAGCCGGGCACGCTGGTGCTGCCCGTGTTGTGCCTGCTGGCGACGTGCGCCGTCGCGCCCGCCGTGCTGGCCGCACGCTCGGCCGGCCGCCGGGTCGGCGTCGCGGCCCTGATCACCCTGGCCGCCATCACCGCGGAAGAGTTCGCCACCGCGCTCGGCCGCATGGACGGCAGCGGCGCCTCGCCGCTCGCCGTGCTCCCCGCCTGCGCCGCGTTCCTGCTGCTCTCCGCCGCCCCCTGGTCGGGCCGTGCCCTGGTGCGCCCGCCGCGCTCCACGCCGTCCGCGCTGCTCGACGGCATGCCGCTGATCCTCGCGGGCGCCGCGACGGTTGTGCTGGTGATCCGGGTGATCGCGGGTCCGGTCCAGCGGCCGGTGGCCGTGCTGCCCGTGGTGGCGGCGTCGGTCGTGCTCGTGCTGCTGGCCAAGGTCTTCTTCCTGGCGCTGACCACCGCGAGCATGCGCGGCACGGTCGAGTCCGGCGAGCGGCGCCTCATGCACCTCGCCGAGAGCGCGGGCGACGTCGTGCTGGTCTGCGACCCCGACGGCATGATGCGCGAGATGGGGCCGGGCGTCGAGGCGCTGTACGGCTACCACCCGCAGGAGCTGGTCGGCCGCTCCATCTTCGACTACGTCCACTCCGAGGACGCCGAGGCCGTGCAGGCGGCGCTGCGGGCGATGAGCGACGACGAGACGCACGACCGGCAGAGCGCCTGCCGCCTCGCCTGCCGGGTGCGCGCCGCGGACGGCACCTGGCGGCCCGCCGAGTCGGTCGCCACCCGCCACCCGAGCGAGGGCGAGGACCTCGTCCTGATCTCCACCCGCGACGTCAGCGACCAGGTGGCCCTGCGCAACCAGGTGGCCCACCTCACCTTCCACGACGGCGTGACCGGCCTGCCGAACCGCGCCTACTTCGAGGAGCGCACCCGCGAGGTGCTGGCCCGCCGCACCGGCGGGCGCACCGCCGTGGTGTTCCTGGACCTCGACGGCTTCACCGGCGTCAACGACTCGGTGGGCCATGCCGCGGGCGACCACCTGCTCAGCCAGGCCTCCCGGCGCATGCGCGCGGTGCTGCGCACCGGCGACACCCTGGCCCGCTGGGGCGGCGACGAGTTCGCCGTGCTCATCGAGTCGGGCTCCCCGGGCGGCGCCGGCGGGTCGGCGGGCTCCGGCGGCTCGGGTGACGCGCAGGTGGCGATCGACCTGGCCGAGCGGCTGGTGCGCGCGGTGTCGTCCGAGCCGTTCCGGGTGGCCGACCGCGACATCGCGCTGACCGCCAGCGTCGGGGTGGCGTTCGCCGACGAGGACATCACCTCGGGCGACCTGATCCGCAACGCCGACGTGGCCACCGCGCGGGCCAAGGAGCTCGGCGGGCGGCGTGTCGAGGTGTTCGCCGCCCACATGCACGCCGACGTGGTACGCCGCCTTGAGCTCGCCGCCGACCTGCAGCGGGCGCTGCTCGCCGAGCAGTTCGCCCTGGAGTACCAACCGGTGGTCGACCTCGCGACGTCCCGGGTGACGGCCGTGGAGGCCCTGGTGCGCTGGTGGCGCGGCGGCACGTTCGCCCCGCCCCGGCAGTTCCTCGGCGCGGCCGAGGACACCGGGCTGATCGTCCCGCTCGGCGAGTGGGTGCTCGGCCAGGCCTGCCGCGACGTCGCCGCGTGGCGGGCGTCGTCCTGGGACATCGGGCTGTCGCTCAACCTCTCCAGCCGCCAGATCACCGCGCCGCGCTTCGTGGAGACCGTCGAGGCGGCGCTGAGCGAGAGCGGGCTGCCGCCGAGCGCTCTCACCCTCGAAGTGATCGAGGAGATGCTGGTCGAGGACGCCGAAGAGATCATCGAGCGGCTGTCCCGGCTGCGCGAGCTCGGCGTCAAGCTCGCCATCGACGACTTCGGCACCGGCTACGCCTCGCTGGCCCTGCTGCGGCGGCTCCAGGTCGACATCATCAAGATCGACCCGTCCTTCGTCGCCGGCCTCGGCAGGGACGACGCGCTGACCATGCTCACCCGCACCATCGTGGGGGTCGGCCACGACCTCGGCCTGGTCGTGGTGGCCGAGGGCATCGAGTGCCCCGAGCAGCTGGAGCTGCTGCGCGAGATGGGCTGCACCCGCGGCCAGGGCTACCTGGTGGCCCGTCCGATGGCCGCCCGCGGCGTCGACACCCTCATGCCCACCAACCTCTCCCCGCTGCAGAACACCGCCTGACCCCGGCGCGGCGGCGCGCCGGGGGCCGCGCGGCACCGTGCCCGCTACGCCGTGCCGCCAGGGGATCGCGAATCGGCTGTCCCGAATCCTGAGACATGTGTCCGGGGATTTGACACCCCGGCCCGCTCAGGGGCTATCGTTGCGGCATGCATCTCTCTGGGGACTTCAGCGCCGGGCCCGCCCGGTTCCTGAACGTAGTACTTCGCCGGCGCGCAGGTCGCTGACGAACGAGTCCCCAACCTGCGCGCAGCCCCAGCGCCGCCGTCCCGGCGGGCGGGGCCTTTTTTATGGCCACACGCAGCTCAGCCAGGCAAGGAACGAGCCGATGACCGAACAGATGACAGGTGCGCAGGCCCTCGTCAGGGCACTGGAGCAGGTCGGGGTCGACACGGTGTTCGGGATCCCGGGCGGTGCCATCCTCCCCGCCTACGACCCGCTCTACGACTCCGCCAAGGTCAGGCACGTGCTCGTACGCCACGAGCAGGGCGCCGGCCACGCCGCCGAGGGCTACGCCCAGGCGACCGGGCGAGTGGGGGTCTGCATGGCCACCAGCGGGCCCGGCGCGACCAACCTCGTGACCGCCATCGCCGACGCCTACATGGACTCGGTGCCCATCGTCGCGATCACCGGGCAGGTCGCCACGCCGCTCATCGGCACCGACGCCTTCCAGGAAGCCGACATCTCCGGCATCACCATGCCGATCACCAAGCACAACTTCCTGGTGACCGACGCCGGTGACATCCCCCGGATCATCGCCGAGGCCTTCCACATCGCCTCCACCGGCCGCCCCGGGCCGGTGCTGGTCGACATCGCCAAGGACGCGCTCCAGGCCACGACCACGTTCTCCTGGCCACCGGTCATGCGGCTTCCCGGGTACCGCCCGGTGACCCGCCCGCACTCCAAGCAGATCAGGGAGGCCGCGCGGCTGATCGCCGAGGCGCGGCGCCCGGTGCTGTACGTCGGCGGCGGCGTCCACAAGGCGCGCGCGTCGGCGGAGCTGGCCGAGCTGGCGGAGCTGACCGGCATCCCGGTCATCACCACGCTGATGGCCAGGGGCACCTTCCCCGACAGTCATCGGCTGCACCTCGGCATGCCCGGCATGCACGGCACGGTCGCCGCGGTGGGCGCGCTCCAGCGCAGCGATCTGATCATCGCGCTCGGCACCCGCTTCGACGACCGGGTCACCGGCAGGCTGGACACCTTCGCCCCGCACGCCAAGATCGTGCACGCGGACATCGACCCGGCGGAGATCTCCAAGAACCGCCACGCCGACGTCCCGATCGTGGGCGACTGCCGCGAGGTGCTGACCGAGCTGCTCACCGCCGTGCGGCACGAGCACGCCGAGGGCCGCACGGGCGACTACACCGCCTGGTGGACCACGCTGAACGGCTACCGCGACACCTACCCCCTCGGGTATGACGAGGCCGAGGACGGCTCGCTGTCACCGCAGTACGTCATCAAGCGGATCGGCGAGATGGTCGGCCCGGACGCCATCTATCTGGCGGGCGTCGGGCAGCACCAGATGTGGGCCTCGCAGTTCATCGGCTACCAGAACCCCGGAACGTTCATCAACTCCGGCGGCGCGGGCACCATGGGCTTCGCGGTGCCGGCGGCGCTCGGCGCCAAGATGGGCCGCCCGGACGTCGCGGTGTGGGCCATCGACGGCGACGGCTGCTTCCAGATGACCAACCAGGAGCTCGCCACCTGCGCGCTGGAGGGGGTGCCGATCAAGGTCGCCGTGATCAACAACGGCAACCTCGGCATGGTCCGCCAGTGGCAGACCCTGTTCTACAACGAGCGCTACTCCAGCACCGACCTGCAGTCGGTGCGCCGTATCCCCGACTTCGTGAAGCTCGCCGAGGCGTACGGTTGTGTGGGGCTGCGCTGCGAGCGCCCCGAGGACGTGGACGCGACGATCGCCAAGGCCATGGAGATCAACGACGTTCCGGTGGTCATCGACTTCGTGGTGCACAAGGACGCGATGGTCTGGCCCATGGTCGCGGCCGGCACCGGCAACGACGACATCAAGGTCGCCCGGGACATGGCTCCGGTGTGGGAGAACGAGGAGGACGAGGCATGAGCCGTCACACGTTGTCGGTTCTCGTCGAGAACAAGCCCGGTGTGCTCGCCCGGGTGGCCGCGCTGTTCAGCCGGCGTGGCTTCAACATCGACTCCCTGGCGGTCGGGCCGACCGAGCACGACGACGTGTCGCGCATGACCATCGTCGTGAACGTCGCCGAGCTGCCGCTGGAGCAGGTCACCAAGCAGCTCAACAAGCTGGTCAACGTGATCAAGATCGTGGAGCTCGACCCGTCGCAATCCGTGCAGCGGGAGCTCACACTGATCAAGGTCCGGGCCGACGCGGAGAACCGCTCGCACGTGCTGGAGCTGGTGCAGCTCTTCCGTGCCCGGTGCGTGGACGTCGCCACGGACGCGGTGACCATCGAGGTCACCGGGACGCCGGACAAGCTCGACGCCTTCATCCGGGTGCTGGAGCCGTTCGGCATCAAGGAGCTCGTCCAGTCGGGCATGGTGGCCATCGGCCGCGGCGCCCGTTCCATCACCGACCGCTCGCTCCGGGCCCTGGACCGCAGCGCGTAGCCGTACGGCGACGCCGGGGTGAGCCGTACGAAATTCCATGAAAGGCAATCCAGTGACTGAGATCTTCTACGACGACGACGCCGACCTGTCGGTCATCCAGGGCCGGCACGTGGCCGTCCTCGGCTACGGCAGCCAGGGGCACGCCCACGCGTTGTCGCTGCGCGACTCCGGCGTGGACGTCCGGGTGGGGCTCCCCGAGGGCTCCAAGAGCCGCGAGAAGGCCGAGAACGACGGCCTGCGCGTCCTCACCCCGGGGGAGGCGGCCGAGGAGGCCGACCTCGTCATGATCCTCGCGCCGGACCACGTGCAGCGCTCCCTGTACGCCGAGCACGTCGCGCCGAACCTCGTGGAGGGCGACGCGCTGTTCTTCGGGCACGGCCTGAACATCCGCTACGGCCTGATCGAGGCGCCCGAGGGCGTCGACGTCGCGATGGTGGCGCCCAAGGGCCCCGGCCACCTGGTCCGCCGCCAGTTCACCGCCGGCCGCGGCGTGCCGGTGCTGGTCGCCGTCGAGCGTGACGCCACCGGCAACGCCTGGCCGCTCACGCTGTCGTACGCCAAGGGCCTCGGCGGCACCCGGGCGGGCGCGCTGAAGACCACCTTCACCGAGGAGACCGAGACCGACCTGTTCGGCGAGCAGGCCGTGCTCTGCGGCGGCGTGTCCGAGCTGATCAAGACCGGTTTCGAGACGCTGATCGAGGCGGGCTACCAGCCCGAGGTCGCGTACTTCGAGTGCCTGCACGAGATGAAGCTCATCGTGGACCTCATGTACGAGGGCGGCATCTCCAAGATGTACTGGTCGGTGTCCGACACCGCCGAGTACGGCGGCTACAGCCGCGGCTCGCGCATCGTCAACGCCGAGACCAAGGCCGAGATGCGGCGCATCCTGGACGAGATCAAGTCCGGCGACTTCGCCCGCGAGCTGGTGGCGGAGTTCGACGGCGGCCAGGGCAACTTCCGCAAGTACCGCGAGGAGCTGGCCGGGCACCCGATCGAGCAGACCGGCGCCAAGCTGCGTCCGATGATGAGCTGGCTCAAGGAGAAGTGACCGTCGCCGCGGCCCCGTCGCGGCGCGCCGCCGGCCCCGCCTCCGTACCCGGGCGGGGCCGGTTCCTTTTCACCTCGGGGTTTCAGGCGTTCAGCACTGGACCGGCTTGCGCCAGGAGCACTCCAGGTCCCCCGACGCGTCCTGCGGCGCCGTGCGCAGGGCGGTGGCGGCGGCCACGTCGGCCGGGTTCTCCCGGCTGAACCGCGCGAGCCGCACCGCGATGGCGTCCTCCAGGTTCTTCGGCGACGCCGACAGGTAGTCGTTCATCAGGATGGAGAACACCAGCTGTTCGCCGTCCGCGCCGGTCACGTAGCCCGAGAGGCCGGTGACGCCGGTCAGCGAGCCCGTCTTGGCGTGCACGTTGCCCGCCGCCGGAGTGCCCGTCATTCGGCTGCGCAGCGTGCCGCCGGTGAACCGGGCGGAGACCCCCGCGATGGGCAGGGCGTCGTACCACGTGCCGAACCACGGCTTGCCGCGCAGCGCGGCGAGGTACGAGGCCAGCTCGCCGGGCGTCACGCCGTCCACCTGGGACAGGCCGGAGCCGTCGCGCAGCCGTACGGCGGTCATGCCGTTGGCCGCGGCGAACCTGGCGGTGACGGCCAGCCCGGCGCTCCAGGTGCCCGCGCCGGAGACCGCGCGGCCCATCGACTTGGTGAGGATCTCGGCGTGCATGTTGTTGCTGAGCTTCATGAACGGCACCAGCAGCTCGCCGAGCGGCATCGACC
Organism: Sphaerisporangium aureirubrum; assembly: GCF_042658925.1. Lineage (NCBI taxonomy): Bacteria > Bacillati > Actinomycetota > Actinomycetes > Streptosporangiales > Streptosporangiaceae > Sphaerisporangium > Sphaerisporangium aureirubrum. Next base: position 32,566 of record NZ_JBHSRF010000068.1, on the reverse strand, counting down.
GGCGCTCGGCGACGCTCGCGGCCGAGGCCGGTGTGGCGCCCCGGCCCGTGGAGCCCTGCACCCGCACCCCGTGCTTGGCGAGGGCGGCGCGGAACAGTGAGGCGGCGTATCCCGTGGGGTCGTCCACCGCGATCCACTCGTCGTACCGCGCGGCGACGGTGCCGGTGACCACGACGCGGTTGGTGCCGTGCACCCGCGTGACGAGCACGTCGGTCTCCGTGCCGGTCGTGGCGCGGTTGTCGATGGTCACGTGGGAGGTCGCCGGCGTGGTGGTCACCTTGGCCTTGGCGCCGGCCGAGGCGCCCGGCTCGACCGAGACGATGACCGACCCGGCGTCGTAGTCGGTGTCGGGGGACGCGGTGAGCGCGGAGATCTGGGCCGCGTAGTAGTACGGCTCGTCGTCCTGGGCCCAGTCGGTGCCGAGGCGCTGGTCGTCGAACCAGGTGTCGTCCGCGATCAGCTTGCCGGTGACGACCTTGATCCCGGCCGCCGCGACCTTGGCCGCCAGCGCGTCGTAGTCGGCGGCCAGCATGGTCGGGTCGCCGGTGCCCCTGAGGTACAGGTCGCCGGTGAGCGTGCGTCCCGAGCGGCGGCCCTTGCTCAGCACTCCGGTGGTGAAGCGGTGATCCAGTCCGAGGGTGTCCACGGCCGCCGCCGAGGTGAGGAGCTTCATGTTGGAGGCGGGGGCGAAGACCTTGCCGGGGAGCTGGGCGTACAGCTGCTCGCCGGTCGCGGCGCTCCTGACCACCACGCCCGCCCGCGCCACGGTGAGCCGCGGGTCGTTCAGCAGCTGGTCGAGGTCCCTGACAAGGTCGGCGACCCCCGGCGGCGGGTCCGCGGCGTTGGCGGGGACGGCCACACCGGACGCCCATGTCAGGGAGAGTGTCAGCAGAACGGCCGCCAGCGGGCCGGCCGGTCGTCGGGGCATCCGCACGGGTTCCTCCAAAGGTGAATGGCCCGGATCATGCCCAGGATCCTTCGGAAAGCCCGCCGCCGCGGCAATACGGAAATGTTCGTATCTTGCGCGGGTGTTCACGAACGCGGTCAAGACGGGCGAACGACGCCGGACGACCGCGGAGCGTTCGCGTCGTCTACTGGGGCGCGCAGACCATGAAGGCGCACTCGCCGAACGAGATCTCGTCCCCGGCGTGCACCCGTGCGGGCCCGACCAGGCGCCAGCCGTTCAGGCGGGTGCCGTTCAGCGAGCCGAGGTCGACCAGCAGCCAGTCCTCGCTGTCGCGGCGCAGCTCGGCGTGCACGCGTGAGACGGTGAGATCGCTGAGCACGAGGTCGCACTCGGAGCCGCGCCCCACGACGTACCGCGACCGGTTGTCGCCGGGCAGGGCCAGGCGGGGGAGGCGCGGGCGGCGCCAGGCCGACTCGATGCGCGTGGTGAGGTCGGACACCGAGGCCACCGCGTCGGTGATCCTGCGCCGCCATCTGCCGCGCGGCGGGAGGTCGGAGACCAGGTCGGTCAGCTCGCCCTGGCTGCGGGCCCGCAGCGCGCGGTCGACCCGGCCGAGGAACGTGTCGTGGGAGATCTTGCCCTCGACCGCGTGATCGCGGAGCTCGCTGATCGCGCGATCACGGTCTCCATCGGAGGCGCGCACTGGCGGATGCGACGAGCTCATCTCCCGAGTATCGGGCCGCTGACGGCGGAGTGTCCAGATTATGAGGGATCTGGGTTGCCCGGCGCCGTGGGGCGCCGGGGACCGGTGGGACGGGCGTGTCAGGCGGGCCGGGGAGGGGTGACCGCCTCGTCCAGGTGGGCGGCGGTCAGCCGGTATTTCAGCGTCATCAGCACCCCGCTGAGAATGATGATTGCGGGGATGATGGTTTCCGCGACCACGACGGCGCTCAGCGCGCTGTCGGGCTGGGTGACGGGGTGCTCGGGGTCGGAGGAGATGAAGCCTCCGACCGCCAGCACGCCGCCGACCACCAGGGCGCCGAGCGCGCTCACCGCGCTCTCCACGGCCGTCCACAGGCCGGTGAAGACGCCGCCCCTGCGCTGGCCGCTCACCGCCGCGTCGTGCGCGATCACGTCGGCCAGCATGGAGAACTGCAGCAGCTGCAGCCCGGCGTACCCGAGGCCGACGACGAAGATGGCCGAGTACGCCAGCCACGGCCCGGCGAACGGGGTGAGCCCCGCCGCCAGCGCGCCCGACATGAACAGCGAGCCGGACAGGATCATCGCGCCGCGCTTGTCGAGCTTGCGCGCCAGCCACACCCACAGCGGCATGGTGAACAACATCGGGCCCACCAGCACGGCGAACAGCAGGCTGGTCGCCTCGGGGTCGCCGAGGGTGTACGCCGCGAAGTACGGCGCGCCCGCGAGCATCACGCCCGCGCCGAGCGTCTGGGCGCTGGACAGGCCGAGCAGCCACAGGAACGGCTTGCTGGCCCGCGCGGCGGCGATCTGGGTGCGCAGGGTGCCCTCGGACTCGGTGCTGCCGGTCAGCGGCGCGCGGCGGGTGCCGAAGAACGAGGCGAGCATCGACGCCAGCAGGATCGCGGCGAAGATGAATCCCATCAGCCGGTAGCCGTCCAGCGTGCCGTTGGCGATGGCCGGCGCGACGATGCCGCTCAGCGCCACCGCGAGCGCGATGAAGATCATGCGCCACTGCAGCAGCGAGGTCCGCTCGTGGTAGTCGTCGGTCATCTCGGCCGGCATCGCCTTGTACGGCACCTCGTACAGCGCGTACCCCGTCGCGGCGATCAGGAAGAACAGCCCCACGAACAGCGCCGCGGGCGTGCCCTTCAGCGGGGGCCCGATGAAGGTCACCGCGAACGCGACGGGCAGGACGGCCGCCCCGGCGAGCAGCCACGGGCGCCGCGGGCCCCACCGTGAGGTGGTGCGGTCCGACCACCGGCCGACGAGGGGGTTGAGCACCAGATCCCAGGCCTTGGGCGCGAAGACCACCACGCCGGCCAGCCAGGCGGGCACGGCGAGGACGTTGGTCAGGTAGAAGAGCAGCAGGAGGCCGGGGATGGCGGTGAAGGACGCCGTGCAGAACGACCCCACCCCGTAGCCGAGGCGCACGCCACGGGAGACGACTTGCGGGCGGGGGGTGGCCGTCGTAGAGGGCAGCATTGCGACATTACAGCTCAGCAAGCGCTTGGCTGACCAGCCTTTGACCCCGCTCCGAGGGTCACCGATACGTCACAAGTGCCGGATCTGTCGTGTGAGTGGCGCGATGGGCACACGTGAACCGGTCGCGGCCGTCTCGTGCGGTCACCGCCGGAGGATGCGCGGTGCGGACGGGTCAGGAGTCGCGGACGTCGGCGCAGACGACGTGGGCGCCGAGTTCGATCATGCGGCGCTCGGTGTTGGCGTCGGCCACCCGGGCCATCAGCACGGGCGCCTCGCTGGCGGCCAGCTGGGGCAGCCGGGCCCGCACCATGCGGTGCAGGTCGCGCACGATGTCCTCGGCCGCGCGGGTGTGCACCTTGACGTGCAGCATGATGCCCGACGACCCGGAGACCGTGCGGGCCTCGGAGATCCACACGTGGTGCACCAGCGGGAAGTCCCGCAGCAGCTCGGAGATCGCGACGCGCAGCGCGGGCAGGATCGGGTGGTGGCACCGCTTGTAGCCGGGGTCGACCTGCTGCATCGGGCCGGACAGGTGCGGCCGCGGCGCGGGGATCCAGGCGCGGGCGGGTGCCTCGTCGGTGCGGCCGGACACCGGGGCGGTCAGCGTCTCGTGGCGGGCGAGCGGCTGGGCCACGGGCGCGGCCTGGTGGCCGACGCTGGCCATGGCGCCGGTGGCGTAGGCGGTCGGCGAGGCGCTCGACATGGCGGGCGCGGGCCGGGCGCTGCGGGTGCCGGCGAGGTAGCGCTGGAGGTCCTCGATCGGGATGGCCGCCGCGGCGGGACCGGCGGCGTCGATGACGATCTCGCGGACGCCGGTGACGCGCTGGATGTCGAGGATGGTGTCGGCGTCACAGGCCGACAGCGAGTGGTAGCCACGGTGCCGTGCGTACGTGCCGGTGCCTGTGTAACCGAGCAGAACGCGTTCGCCGGTCTGCGTCGTGCCGAGGACGACGGATCGATCCGGCCGTACGGCGACCAGGATGCCCCACTCGGCGAGAGCCGCAAGAAGCCGGTGCGGGCTGCCGTGCTGCGCGAGCACTTCTCCGAGAGCGGGGTTCCCGATGCTCATACGACACACGATAGGTAGTGGGACACAGCTTATCAGCCTAATCGTCAAGAAATGTTGTGATCAATACCAACTTGGCGGCTTGCGGGTGGAATCCAGTTTAGGGGGGTACCCCGGTCCGCGTCTCGTATGCCGGACGCTCGTGAGTTGATTCACAAGCACGGATAGACTCAGGGCTTGTCCGTGCATCCGCACTTCCTGAAGGACCCACCAGTGAACAAGCCCGTCGTCCTGGTCGCAGAAGAGCTGTCCGAGGCAGGGATCGCCCTGCTCGCGACGGACTTCGAGGTCCGTCACACCGACGGCGCCGACCGGTCCCAGTTCCTCCCCGCGCTCGCCGAGGTGGACGCGCTCATCGTCCGCAGTGCCACCCAGGTGGACTCCGAGGCTCTGTCGCACGCGCCTCGCCTGCGCGTGGTCGCCCGGGCCGGCGTCGGCCTGGACAACGTCGACGTGGAGGCCTCCACCAAGGCCGGTGTGATGGTCGTCAACGCGCCGACGTCCAACATCACCAGCGCGGCCGAGCACACCGTGGCGCTGATCCTCGCCAGCGCGCGCAACGTCGCCCAGGGGCACGGCGCGCTCAAGGCCGGCGAGTGGAAGCGGTCGAAGTACACCGGCGTGGAGCTGGACGCCAAGGTCGTCGGCATCCTCGGGCTAGGGCGCATCGGCCAGCTCGTCGCGCAGCGCCTCGCGCCGTTCGGCGTCGAACTGATCGCCTACGACCCCTACCTCCAGCCCGCCAGGGCCGCCCAGATGGGCGTGCGGCTGGCCTCCCTGGAAGAGGTGCTGCGGCAGGCCGACTTCATCACCGTGCACCTGCCGAAGTCCAAGGAGACGCTCGGCCTGATCGGCGACCGCGAGCTCCACATGGTCAAGCCGTCGGTGCGCATCGTCAACGTGGCGCGCGGCGGCATCGTCGACGAGGGCGCTCTGTACTCCGCGATCAAGGAGGGCCGGGTCGCCGGGGCGGGCATCGACGTCTTCGCCAAGGAGCCCTGCACCGACAGCCCGCTGTTCGAGCTGGACAGCGTGGTGGTCACCCCGCACCTCGGCGCCTCCACCCACGAGGCCCAGGAGAAGGCGGGCACCCAGGTCGCGCGCAGCGTCAAGCTGGCGCTCGGCGGCGAGTTCGTGCCGGACGCCGTCAACGTCCAGGGCGGCGCGGTCGCCGAGGAGGTCAAGCCGGGCCTGCCGCTGGCCGAGAAGCTCGGCCGGGTGTTCACCGCCCTGGCCGGCGAGGTCGCCACCCGCCTCTACGTCGAGGTGCGCGGCGAGATCGCCTCGATGGACGTGCGGGTGCTGGAGCTGGCGGCGCTCAAGGGCGTCTTCACCGACGTCGTCGAGGACTCGGTGACGTACGTCAACGCCCCGCTGCTCGCCAAGGACCGCGGCGTGGTCGTCGAGCTGGTCACCGGCGACGACAGCCCCGACTGGCGCAACGTGGTCACCGTGCGCGGCGTGCTCGCCGACGGCCGCACCGTCTCGGTGTCGGGCACCCTGTCCGGGCCGCGCCAGGTCACCAAGATCGTCGAGGTCAACGGCTTCGCGATGGAGATCGAGCCCACCGACCACCTCGCGTTCTTCACCTACACCGACCGCCCCGGCATCGTCGGCATCGTGGGACGCATCCTCGGCGAGCGCCGGGTCAACATCGCCTCCATGCAGGTGTCGAGGAACGCCAAGGGCGGCAAGGCGCTCATCGCGCTGACCGTCGACTCCTCCATCCAGGCCGATGTCACCGACCAGATCGCGCAGGAGATCGGCGCCGAGGGCGGCCGCACCGTCGACCTCGGCGACTGAGCAGGCGCCGCGCGCCCGTGAAACGGTCGGAAACGGCTTGATCGCGACGGCGGCCGAAAGGCCCGTCATCCCCCAGGGTGGCGGGCCTTTTCCATCTCAGCATGCCAAGCGGTTATCTCACATGTTGAGATAATAGGTCGTCCTAGGAGACAGCGCGGGAAGCGCCGGGTACCGTGAATGGTGATGACGCGCCAGGTACTCGTACTCATTACCTGCCGCGACGGGGTCTGACACGAGGCAGGCCGGCGACCCGTCGCGGTGCGTGGCGCGCCCGCCGGCCGACCCGCCGGTCCTGATCCGCGATCCGGATTACGGACCGGAGCCCACCCGGATTCGTCGACCGGAATCCGCGTTCCCTATTCCCACGGTGCCTGTCACAGCGCGGCGCCGCCCGTGAACGAGACGCGAGAGAACAGAGATCACCGTGATGTACGACATGTATCCCTGGGACCGTCCGGAGGAGCACCACCACTACGACGAGGAGGCGCCGGACCCCGTGCAGACGGCGCTCGACCGCCGGGACAACGGCGGCGCGCCCGTCCGCTGACGCCGCGCCCTCGTATCAATCCGTGAGATGTGGTGTTCGTCCACCGAGACGCGCCGGTAAGGTACCAGCATGCGGGATTCCCACAACATCCGGCTCGCGGTCATTCCGGGAGACGGCATCGGCAAGGAAGTGGTCGCCGAGGGCCTGAAGGTCCTCGACGCCGTCGGCCTCAAGGCCGAGACCACCACGTACGACCTCGGTGCCGCGCGCTACCACGCGACCGGTGAGACGCTGCCCGAGGAGACCCTCGCCGAGCTGCGGGGCTACGACGCGATCCTGCTCGGCGCGGTCGGCGACCCCAGCGTGCCGCCCGGCGTGCTGGAGCGCGAGCTGCTGCTCAAGCTCCGCTTCGAGCTCGACCACTACGTGAACCTCCGCCCGGTCAGGCTGTACCCGGGGGTGGAGACCCCACTCGCCGGCGACCACTCCATCGACATGGTCGTCATCCGCGAGGGCACCGAGGGCCCGTACACCGGGGCCGGCGGCGTGATGCGGCGCGGCACCGCGCAGGAGATCGCCACCCAGGAGAGCTTCAACACCGCCTTCGGCGTCGAGCGGGTCGTCCGGTACGCCTTCGAGAAGGCGATCACCCGGCCGCGCCGCAAACTCACGCTCGTGCACAAGACCAACGTGCTCACCTACGCGGGCGACCTGTGGGCCCGGGTGGTCGAGCGGGTCTCCACCGAGTACCCCGAGGTCGCCACCGACTACTGCCACGTCGACGCGGCATCGATGTTCTTCGTCACCCAGCCCGAGCGGTTCGACGTGATCGTCACCGACAACCTCTTCGGCGACATCCTCACCGACATCGGCGCGGCCATCGCGGGCGGCATCGGCCTGGCGGCCAGCGGGAACGTCAACCCCTCCTCCGTGGGTTCCGCCTCCTGGGCGCCGAGCATGTTCGAGCCCGTGCACGGCAGCGCCCCCGACATCGCCGGGCAGGGCAAGGCCGACCCCACCGCGACCGTCCTGTCCATCGCCATGATGCTCGACCACCTCGGCCTCACCGCCGAGGCCGCCCGGGTCGAGAAGGCCGTGGCCGACGACCTCGCCGGGCGTCAGGTCGCCGGCATCACCCGCTCCACCCGCGAGATCGGCGACGACCTCGCCGCGCGAGTAACCGGCTGAGGGCCCGCCTCACGCCGACACGACGCGCATGGTGGCCCCCTCCCGGGCCGCCGTGCGCGTTTTCGCGTTCCGGGGCACTGACCGGGCCACACTCCCGTTTGTCCAGATGTTGCAGTACTTTCCCGTTACCAGGTCCGTCGCAGAATGGATGCAGGCGCGACCTCGACAGAAGAGAAGGATCTTCGACATGACCACCGCTCCGCAGCTCAGCTTCGACGTGCAGCAATCCGAGACCGTGCGCACTCCGGCCGAGCGCGAGCGCGTACTCGCCGACCCCGGGTTCGGCACGCACTTCACCGACCACATGATCAGCATCGACTGGACCGAGGGGCGCGGCTGGCACGACGCGCGCCTGATGCCGTACGGGCCGCTGTCCCTGGACCCCGCCACCTCGGTGTTCCACTACGCCCAGGAGCTCTTCGAGGGCCTGAAGGCGTACCGGCAGGCCAACGGCTCGATTGTCACCTTCCGGCCGTACTCGAACGCCGCGCGCTTCAACAACTCCGCGGCCCGCATGGCGATGCCCGAGCTTCCCGAGGACCTCTTCGTGGAGGCGCTGGAGCTGCTCGTGCAGACCGACCGCGAGTGGGTGCCGACCGCGGAGGGCCACAGCCTCTACCTGCGGCCCTTCATGATCGCGACCCAGCCCGCGCTCGGGGTCAACTACCCGTCCAAGTCCTACAAGTTCATGGTCATCGCCTCGCCCGCCGCGGCGTACTTCCCCGGCGGCGTCAAGCCCGTCTCGGTCTGGCTGTCCCGCGACTTCACCCGCGCCGCGCCCGGCGGCACCGGCTTCGCCAAGTGCGGCGGCAACTACGCCGCGGCGTTCGTGGCCCAGCGCCAGGCCGTGGAGAACGGCTGCGACCAGGTCGTCTGGCTGGACGCCTTCGAGCACCGCTACGTCGAAGAGATGGGCGGCATGAACCTCTTCTTCGTCTACGGCGACCGCCTCCTCACCCCGGCCCTCACCGGCACCCTCCTGCCCGGCATCACCCGCGACTCCGTCCTCACCCTCGCCGCCGACCTCGGCCTCAAGGCCGAGGAGGGCAAGCTCTCCATCGACGAGTGGCGCACCGGCTGCGAGTCCGGCGAGCTGACCGAGGTCTTCGCCTGCGGCACCGCCGCCGTCATCACCCCCGTGGGCAGCGTCAAGGGCACCGAGGGCGGCTGGTCCGTCGCCGACGGCGCCCCCGGGCCGCTGACCCTCCGGATCCGCGAATCCCTCATGTCCGTCCAGTACGGCACCGCCCCCGACCCCCACGACTGGGTCCACAAGATCTGCTGACCTCCACCCATGGCCCGCCTCCTCCGAGGCGGGCCATTTGACTTCCGGGGGTTCCATACATCTATTGTGCTAGTTACATAGATGAATGGAGTCTCTAGCGTGATCGAGTTTCACCTGGACGAGCAGTCGGGCCTCTCGCCCTACCTGCAGATCGTCCGTCAGGTGCGGCAGGCGCTCCGGCTGGGGCTGCTGCGCGAAGGGGACCGGCTTCCGACCGTCAAGGAGGTGGTGGCCCGGCTGGCGATCAACCCCAACACGGTGCTCAAGGCCTACCGCGAGCTTGAGCACGAGGGCCTGGCCGCCGCGCGGCCCGGCGTGGGGACATTCGTCACGGCGACGCTCACCGACGCCTCGCTGGCCGCGCACGGGCCCCTGCGCCAGGAGCTCCGGCTCTGGCTGGCCAAGGCCAGGAAGGCCGGCCTCGACGAAGAGAGCATCGAGGCCCTGTTCATGACGACCTTTCGGTCCGCCGCTCAGCGGGACATAGCATGACCTCCCTCCTGCGGACCCAGGGGCTCGGCAAGAGGTACGGGCGGCACCCGGCGTTGTCGGACTGCACCCTGGACATCCCGGCCGGGCACGTCGTGGGCCTCGTCGGCCCCAACGGAGCCGGCAAGACCACACTGCTGCACCTGGCCGTCGGCCAGCTGACCCCCACCACGGGCGACATCACCGTGCTCGGCGGCAGCCCCGACGCCGGCCCCGCGCAACTCGCCAGGGTCGGCTTCGTCGCCCAGGACACCCCCACCTACGCCGGCCTGAGCGTCGCCGAGCACTTACGGTTTGGCGCCCGGCTCAACCCCGGCTGGGACGACGCGCTGGCCCGGGGCCGCGTCGAACGGCTCGGCCTCGACCCCGCCCGCCGCGCGGCGAAGCTGTCGGGCGGGCAGCGCGCCCAGCTCGCCCTCACCCTGGGCGTCGCCAAACGGCCCGAACTGCTGATCCTGGACGAACCGGTCGCCGCGCTCGACCCCCTGGCCCGCCGCGAGTTCATGCAGGACCTCATGGAGGCCACCGCCGAGCACGAGCTCAGCGTGCTGCTCTCCTCCCACCTGGTCTCCGACCTGGAACGGACCTGCGACTACGTGATCGTGCTCGCCGACTCCCGCGTCCAGGTGGAGGGCGAGGTCGAGGGACTGCTGGCCACCCACCACCGGCTCACCGGCCCGCGCCGCGACCCCGCCACGCTGCCCGCTGGCCAGCACGTAGTCTCGGCCAGCCACACCGACCGGCAGAGCACCCTCATCGTGCGCACGCGGGACCCGATCCACGACCCCGCCTGGACCGTCGGGCAGATCAGCCTGGAGGACCTAATCCTGGCCTACATGCGAAAACCCGCCCCCGAGGACCGCCGGCCCGTCCTGGAGGTGCTGCGATGATCTGGCTGACCTGGCGCCAGTTCCGCGCCTCGGCCGCGACCGTGGCGGGCGCCCTTGTCGTGCTCGTCGTGCTGCTGGGCCTCACCGGGCCGGAGCTGGCCAGTGACCACTCCTCCTGGCTCGCCGCCTGCGCCGCCGACCCGGGCGCGTGCCCGGGCTTCGCGAAGCGGCTCCTCGACGACTACGAGGGCCCCTACCTGATGGTCGGCGCCGCCGTCGTGCTGCTGCCCGTCCTCATCGGCCTGTTCTGGGGGGCGCCGCTCGTCAGCCGCGAGCTGGAGGCGGGAACCCACCGGCTGGTCTGGGGGCAGAGCATCACCCGCACCCGCTGGCTGACGGTCAAACTCGCCGTCACCGTGCCGGCCGCCATGGCCGCCGCGGCCGTGGGCGGCCTCGCGGCCACCTGGTGGGCCGCCCCCTTCGACGAGACCGCCGGCGGCGACTTCTCCCGGATGGCGCCCCTGATGTTCCCCGCGCGGGGCATCGTCCCCATCGGGTACGCGGCCTTCGCCCTCGTCCTCGGCGTGGCCGCCGGGATGGTGCTCCGCCGCACCGTGGCCGCCATGGCCGTCACCCTCGCGATCTTCACCGCCGTCCAGCTCGCCATGCCCCTGCTGGCCCGGCCGCACCTGCTGCCACCCGTCCGCGCGACCGTCGAGATCACCCGCGGCAACCTGGAAAGCCTGGGCGGCTCGCGCGACGGCCCTCCCATCCGGGTGACCACCCAGCCTCCCGAGCCGGGCGCCTGGGTCCTGTCCAGCACCACCGTCGACGCGTCCGGCCGCCCGGTCGCCACCATCCCCCTGTCCATGAGCTCGGGCCCCTGCACCCGCCGGGGCGGCGACGTCCAGCCGTGCCTCGCCGAGATCAAGCGCCTCGGCTACCGGCAGCAGACGACCTACCACCCTTCCAGCCGCTACTGGCCCCTCCAGGGACTCGAGACCGGGATCTACCTCGCGCTCGCGCTCGGCCTCGCGTGGTTCTCCCTCCGGCGGATCCGGCACCTGCCCTGACGCCACGCCGGCCTTCGCCGCCGGATCCTCGCGCGGATCCGGCGGCGCGGCCGTCGTCAGTTCTTGCGGATGAAGGTGAGGCCGTCCGCGATGGGCAGGATGGTGCTGGTCACCCGGGAGTCGCTGAGGACATGGGTGTTGAAGTCACGCATCGGGGCGGCGTCGCCGTCGGTGTAGTCGGCGACGGTTCCGCCGCGGAGGGTGTTGTCGGCGAGGATCACGCCGCCCCGCTTCAGGCGCGTCATGATCGCCTCGTAGTAGACGGGGTAGCCCGGCTTGTCGGCGTCGATGAACGCGAGGTCGATCTCGGGACGCACCGGGAAAGCGGCGAGGTTGTCGGCGGCGGGCCCGAGGCGCAGCTCGATGCGGTCGGCCACGCCCGCCTTCTCCCAGTACCTCCGGGCGATGGACGTCCACTCGTCGCTGACGTCGAAGCAGGTCAGGTGGCCGCCCTCGGCCAGCCCCCGGGCGATGCATATCGAGGAGTACCCGGTGAAGGTGCCCACCTCCACCGCGTTCACCGCGCCGGTGAGGCGGGTGAGCATGGTGAGGAAGGTGCCCTGCTCGGAGGATATCTGCATGACCGCGTCCTTGCTCGTGGCCGCGAGGGTCTCCTCGGCGAGCTCCTTGAGCACGTCGTCCGGCGCGGTCGTATGGCTCGCCACGTACTCGGCCACAGCGGGTGTGATGAACGAGAAAGCCTTCATGCCCGCCATTCTGGTCCACCCGCGCGGGGGTGAGCGATACGGGTACGGCCATGCGACCGGCGGCCTTGTCGTGGTGTGGTGCCACGTATCCGCTGGTCAGAGGCTTGCGGATGTCTCGCCCGCACAAGATTCCATCTCAGATGGTGAGATTGATGCGTCACATGGTGGTGGTGTGTGGCAGACTGATGGGCACCATGAATAACGGTCTGCTCATTATCGGCAGGCGCGCCGGCTGATCAAGGGACAGTGCCGGCGCGCAGACCTCTCACGTCCGTGAGGGGTCTTTTTGTTTGGGCCACAGGTTCCCGGCCACGACCGCGCGGCGCTCACCACAGCACCCCGAAGGAGACGAACCATGGCCGACGACCGCTTTCACGTGTACGACACGACGCTTCGCGACGGTGCGCAACAAGAAGGGCTCTCCCTTACCGTCGCTGACAAGCTCGCCGTCGCACGCCAGCTGGATCGGCTGGGAGTCGGCTTCATCGAGGGCGGCTGGCCGGGCGCCAACCCCAAGGACACCGAATTCTTCCGGCGGGCTCAGACCGAGCTCGACCTGAAGCACGCGCAACTAGCCGCGTTCGGCGCGACCCGCCGAGCCGGTGTGCGAGCGGCCGACGACCCCCTGGTCGCCGCACTGCGCGAATCGGGCGCGCCGATCGTGACGCTTGTCGCCAAGAGTCACGACCGGCACGTGGAGCTGGCCCTCCGTACGACCCTGGAGGAGAACCTCGCGATGATCCGCGACACGGTCTCCCACCTTCGTACGGAGGGACAGCGTGTCTTCCTGGACGCCGAGCACTTCTTCGACGGTTACAAGTCCAACCCCGCGTACGCGCTGGAGGTGCTGCGCGTCGCCGCCGAGGCCGGGGCCGACGTCGTCGCGCTGTGCGACACCAACGGCGGCATGCTGCCCGAGGAACTCGCCGAGGTGGTGCACGAGGCGGTCGCCCTCGGGACCCGCGTCGGCATCCACTGCCACGACGACACCGGCTGCGCCGTCGCCAACTCCCTGGCCGCCGTCCGGGCCGGCGCCACTCACGTCCAGGGCTGCGCCAACGGCTACGGCGAGCGCTCCGGCAACGCCAACCTGTTCACCGTAGTCGCCAACCTGCAGCTCAAGCGGGGCTACGACCTGGTGCCCCCGCAGTCGCTCGCCGACATGACCGGCATCGCGCACGCGATCAGCGAGGTCACCAACGTCACCCCCAACTCCCACCAGCCCTACGTCGGCGTCTCGGCCTTCGCCCACAAGGCCGGCCTGCACGCCAGCGCCATCAAGGTCGACCCCAACCTCTACCAGCACATCGACCCCGCCGAGGTCGGCAACGACATGCGCATGCTCGTCTCCGACATGGCCGGCCGCGCCTCGGTCGAGCTGAAGGGCAAGGAACTCGGCTACGCCCTCACCCCCGCCCAGTCCCGCGAACTGGTCGACCGCGTCAAGGAACTGGAGTCCGCCGGCCATACCTTCGAAGCCGCCGACGCCTCCTTCGAACTCCTCCTCCGCGACACCGTGAACGGCGAACGCCGCCGCCACTTCTCCGTGGAATCCTGGCGCGTGATCGTCGAACGCCGCCCCACCGGCGACGTGGTGAGCGAAGCCACCGTCAAACTCCTAGCCAAGGGCGAACGCATCGTCGCCACCGGCGAAGGCAACGGCCCCGTCAACGCCCTCGACCGCGCCGTCCGCGTAGCCCTGGAACAGCTCTACCCCGAACTGGCCGCCGTAGAGTTGATCGACTTCAAGGTCCGCATCCTCGAAGGCACCCACGGCACCGACGCCATAACCCGCGTCCTCATCACCTCAAGCGACTCCACCGGCGAATGGGCCACCGTAGGCGTAGACGAAAACATAATCGAAGCCTCCTGGCAGGCCCTAGAACAGGCCGTAACCTACGGCCTCCTCCGCGCCGGCCACCAGCCCTGACCATCCTGCGAGACCGGCCTGCGGCCCGGCTTCCCCGCCGCACGCCCCCGCCTCTCGTCGCCCACCGCGGGTTGTCTCTACCGGCGCCGGTACGGCGGGTCGTGGTGCGGCGAATCCGGCGCCGCCGTACGGCGGACAACCCGCGTGTGTGCGGCGCCGGTGAAATGGTCCTTGCGGAGGCCGCGCTCCGCGCGGGAGCCGCAAGGGCTGTTCTCTTGCGGGGGACGCCCCCGCACCCCCGGGGGCCTGCCGGGCTCATCGTGCTCACCGCGCGCTTGAGTGCTCGTCCCAACCGGCGCCGCGATGGTGGGACGTGGTACGGCGAATCCGGCGCCGCCGCACGGCGGACAACCCGCGTGTGTGCGGCGCCGGTGAATTGGTCCTTGCGGAGGCCGTGCTCCGCGCGGGAGCCGCAAGGGCTGTTCTCTTGCGGGGGACGCCCCCGCACCCCCGGGGGCCTGCCGGGCTCATCGTGCTCACCGCGCGCTTGAGTGCTCGTCCCAACCGGCGCCGCGATGGTGGGACGTGGTACGGCGAATCCGGCGCCGCCGCACGACGGACAACCCGCGTGTGTGCGGCGCCGGTGAATTGGTCCTTGCGGAGGCCGTGCTCCGCGCGGGAGCCGCAAGGGCTGTTCTCTTGCGGGGGACACCCCCGCACCCCCGGGGCCTGCCAGGCTCACTGTGCTCCACCACGACGCGTAGCGGCGGGTGACGTCCCCCGAAGTGGTGTAACTCCTGGGGATCTTCGTGAAGGGTGTCGATGGCCCGCCACCTGGCGCCTAGGGCGGCGCGTTCATGATCACGGCCTCGGAAATCACACCACCTGGCGGGACGTCACCTAGCGGCGAGATGGGCATCCCGCCGTACGACGGCGCCGCCCTCGCCGTACCGTGTCTCCTCGCTCCAGCGCCGACCAAGGCGACCGCTGGGGGCGGATGTCCGTTCGGGGAGGACAACCCCGTGCGGGTAACGGAAGAGGGGTTATGTCAACCGCCGTGCGGCGGCGCCGACCTCGCCGTACCGCGTCCACCCGCCTCGGCGCTGGAGAGCACTCGTCGCGGGGTGCGGCGTGTGCGCGGGCGGAGGGGGGCGGTGGTTGGGTGGGCGGTGGTGGCCAACCTGGTGAACGACAAGGGGTGGGCCAAGATCACCCCAACCCGGGTAGGGGTTCCCAGTTCATTCGCGACAGGACAACGGCAGGCCCCGACCAACCACCTACGTGGAACTGGTCAGCCAGAAGACAGACACCGGGCTGATCGCCGTAGGGCGGCGCCGGGTTCGCCGTACCGCGTCCCGCCGACTCGGCGCCGGAGAGCGCTCGTCACGGGGTGCGGCGTGTGCGTGGGCGGAGGGCGCGGGGTTGGTGAGCGGTACGCGTCCCGCTGCCTCGGCGCCGGAGAGTGCTCGTCGCGGGGTGTGGCGTGTGTGCGGGCGGAGGGGGCGCGGGGTTGGGTGGGCGGTGGTGGCCGAGCTGGTGAACGACAAGGGGTGGGCCAAGTTCATCCCAATCCGGGTAGGGGTTCCCAGTCCATTCGCGACAGGACGACGGCGGGCCCCGACCAACCACCTGCGTGGAACCGGCCAGCCGGAAGACACGGACACCGGGTCGATCGCCGTAGGGCGGCGCCGGGTTCGCCGTACCGCGTCCCGCCGCCTCGGCGCCGGAGAGTGCTCGTCACGGGGTGCGGCGTGTGCGTGGGCGGAGGGCGCGGGGTTGGTGAGCGGTACGCGTCCCGCTGCCTCGGCGGCGGAGAGTGCTCGTCACGGGGTGTGGCGTGTGTGCGGGCGGAGGGGGCGCGGGGTTGGGTGGGCGGTGGTGGCCGAGCTGGTGAACGACAAGGGGTGGGCCAAGATCACCCCAACCCGGGTAGGGATTCCCAGTCCATTCACCACAGGACAATGGCGGGCCCCGACCAACCACCTACGTGGAACCGGCCAGCCAGAAGACACAGGCACCGGGCCGACGTGGTCTGGGAGGTGCCTCGTCCCCGGGGGACGGTCAGTGCGGTGGTTCAGGAGGACGTGACCCGATCAGGTGGTCGAGGAGGATCTGGCTGATGTCGCCGAGTTGCCGGAGTTGCTGCGGGGTGAGCAGGTCGATCAGGTGTTCGCGCACGCTGTCCACGTGCCGGGGGGCCGCGGCGCGGAGGGCCGTCAGGCCGTCGTCGGTCAGGGTGGCGTGCCAGCCGCGACGGTCGTCCGCGCAGTGTTCCCTGCGGACCCACCCCTTCAGTTCGAGTTTGTTGACCGCGTGGGAGATGCGGCTGGGCTTGGAATTGGTCCAGTGCGCCAGTTCGCTCATGCGCATGGTGCGCTCGGGGGTCTCGGACAGCAGGACGAGCAACTCGTAGTAGGTCGGCGGCATGTCGGCCGCCGCCAGTAGATCACGCTCCAGCCGGTCGGTCAGCAGCCGGGCGGCCAGCCCGAATGCGCGCCAGGTGCGCTGTTCGTCGTCGTCGAGCCATCGCGTCACGCTGCCATCGTACTCAATGGTTGCGTGCTGAAATATGTCGATGTACTGTCCTGCTCAATATTTCAGCACTGAAATAATGGAGCAGGCATGAACCCCAGCGACCTCACCGGTACCTACACCCTGGACCCCGCACACAGCCGGTTCGGCTTCGTGGCCCGCCACGCGATGATCACCAAGATCCACGGCAGCATCCCCGTCAAGGAGGCCGTCGTCGTCCTTGACGCCGGCGATCCCGCCGCCTCCCGGGCCCACGTGGTCCTCGACGTCGCGGGGATCCACACCGGCAACCAGTACCGCGACGCCCACCTGCGCACCGGCGACCTCCTGGACGCCGCCGGCCACCCCTCCATCACCTTCGACTCCGCCGGCGTCAAGCACGCCGGTGGCGACGACTACGAGGTCACCGGAGACCTGACCATCCGCGGCGTGACCCGGCAGGTCACCATCGTGATGACCTACACCGGGACCGCGGCCGACGCCCAGGGTGTGACCCGGGTCGGCTTCGAGGGCGGGACCGTGATCGACCGCAGGGACTTCGGCATCACCTACAACGCGATCCTGGAGACCGGTGGCGTGATGATCTCCGACAAGATCACGATCGAACTCGACCTGTCCGCCGTCAGGGCGACGTGATCGGATTTTCTAGACGCGCCAGGGCATGTGCTGGAGGGTCCAGGTGTTGCCGTCCGGGTCGGCGAAGTAGGCGTAGTAGACGCCGCCGAGGTCTTGGACAGGGTCCACTTCGGCGCCGCGGGCGATGAGGGTGGCGCGGGCCTCCTCGATGTCGGCCACCACCAGGTGGAGGCCGCGTAGGGTGCCGGGGGGCATTTCGGCGAAGGGGATGCCCTGGGTGAGGCAGATGGAGCAGGCCGAGCCCGGCGGCGTGAACTGGACGACACGGACGCCGTCCGCCGGGGTCACGTCGACGTCCAGGCGGAAGCCGAGCGCGCTGTAGAAGGCCTTGGCGCGGTCGATGTCGGCGACCGGGACGGGGATCAGTTCGAGCAGGAACATGCCGGGGAGGACGGGCGGGTTGACGACCGCTTCATCGGTCTCGGTGGGCTGCGTATCGGTCATAGGGGCTCGCCTTTCACGGTCGTATCACTCAGCAGGGCGGCGAGACTGTCGTACGCCTCGCCCACGCCGCGTTCCATCGGAGTGCGGAGCACGCTGTCGCGGGCCTCTCGCGTGGGATAGCGCACGGTGGTCGTCAGCACGGTGCGCCCGTCGTTCTCGTCCAGCACGGTGGTGACCAGGGCCGCGCCCTCGTCCCAGCCGTCGTGCACCTCGGTCTGCACCAGCCGCCCAGGTGCGTCGATCTCATGAAATATCCCGCTCTGCCCCATCTCGGCCCCGCCTGGCCCGCGCGACACGAACCGCCACGTCCCACCCGGCCGCAGGTCGACCTCGCAGACCACGAGATTCCATCCCCGCGCCCCGTGCCACCGCCGCAGCAGCTCCGGCCGCGTCAACGCGTCGAACACCAGCCGCCGGGGCGCCGCGAATCCCCTGCTGAGCACCAGCTCCGTATCGGACAGGGGAGTCACCACCAGCCCCTCGGCCGGGATCACGGCGTCTCCCGTCCGGCGGCGCCGTCCTGGAGCTCGGAGAGCAGCCCGTCCAGCCGCTGGTAGCTCTCCTCCCAGTAACCGCGGTAGTTCTCCAGCCAGTCCATGGCGTCCCTCATCGGCCCGACCTCCAGCCGGCACGGCCTGCGCTGCGCGTCCCGCCCTCGCGAGATCAGCCCCGCGCGCTCCAGGACCCGCAGGTGCTTCGACACCCCGGGCTGGCTCATGGCGAACGGCGCCGCCAGCTCCCCGACGGTGGCCTCCCCCTGCGCCAGCCTGGCCAGGATCGCCCGCCGTGTGGGATCGGCGAGCGCCGCGAAGGTCGCGTCGAGAACATCGGCAGCCATGTGCATTACCCCTTGGTTTAATAACTAGGTGGTTTTGTACAGGCCGCGCCGGTCCCCTGTCAAGGCTCGCTCTCCTGGGTCCGCCGGTCGAGGGCTGCCCGGCGACCCCGGCTGGGCGCCTCAACAAAACGCATAAATGCAACATGGGACTAATGGGGCATATCAATAGATATATAGCCGTCATTTCCTAGAGTAACCAAACCGATACGGAAACAGTCTGTCGGTATCCATATCGATCCCTACCATTAGCTCTACATTCATGCCCGGTCGGCCGGACATAGATGGAACGCCCCCGCTCGCCTCCAGGAAGGGGCGAGTGCCTTCTGATCGAGGACGGAACATGACTGATCCCCACCAGAATCAGGATCCGCACCAACCCCAGGGGCAATACGGACAACCCTCGCATCCTGGCCATCACCAGCAGATGTACCCACCCAGGCTCGCCCAGATGGGGTTCTTCGCCCGCGTTTTCGACCTCAGCTTCAATCACTTTGTGACGACGAGCCTTATCAAGGTCATCTTCGTGGCCATCCTGGCATTTCAGACACTCTGGGCATTGATTACTTTGATCTCCGCCTTCAACACGAGTGCGACGGCCGGCCTCCTCGCTCTCTTCCTGGTGCCGCTCGGCTTGTTCTTCGGCGTGCTCCTCACCCGCGTGTGGATGGAACTCCTGATCGTCATATTCAAGATCAAGGAAGATCTGGGAGCGATCCGCAACCGCGGCGGGTTCTGAGAGGTCCCTTCCTCCGGTCGCCTACGAGATCGCCGCCGTCCTTCATGGACGTCGACCTCCTGCCGAGGCATGGCTCCCGGGCTCGCGGGTGTG
The DNA here is from genome assembly GCF_042658925.1 of Sphaerisporangium aureirubrum. Taxonomy (NCBI): domain Bacteria; kingdom Bacillati; phylum Actinomycetota; class Actinomycetes; order Streptosporangiales; family Streptosporangiaceae; genus Sphaerisporangium; species Sphaerisporangium aureirubrum. Next base: position 13,398 of record NZ_JBHSRF010000068.1, on the reverse strand, counting down.
GAAGGCGCGGCGGTAGGCCGATGGCGAGATTCGCATCGTCTGGCCGAAGTGGTGGCGATAGGTCACCGCCGTGTCGAACCCGACGGTTTTGGCGATCTCCTCGATGGGGGTGTCGGTCGTCTCCAGGAGCGCGAGGCTGGCTTGGACACGCTGGTTGATCAGCCAGCGGATCGGGGTGGTGCCGGTGGAGCGGGCGAAGTGTCGCAGGTAGGTCCGGGGTGACATGTGGGCGTGCCGGGCCAGCGTGTCGACGGGGAGCGGATCGGCCAGGTGCTCCAGGGCCCAGGCCATGCTCTGCGCCACCCGGTCGTCGGCGAGGACGGCGGGCATGGGGGCTTCAATGAACTGGGCCTGGCCGCCGTCGCGGTGCGGGTGGATCACCAGGCGCCGGGCGACGGCGTTGGCGATGGCGGCGCCGAAGTCCCGCCGGACGATGTGCAGGCACAGGTCCAGTCCGGCGGCGCTGCCGGCGCTGGTGAGGATGTCGTCGTCGGCGATGTAGAGCACGTTCGGGTCGACCTGGACGGCGGGGTACCGGCGGCGTAGCGAGTCGGCGTAGCGCCAGTGGGTGGTGGCCCGGCGGCCGTCGAGGAGCCCCGCTCCCGCCAGGGCGAACGCGCCGGAACAGATCGACATGATGCGGGCCCCGCGCCGGTGCGCCAGGCGCAGCGCCGCCACGAGCTCGGGTGAGGGAGCGGCTGTGACGTCGGGCACGCCGGGCAAGATCACCGTGTCCGCCACCGCGAACTCCTCCAGCCCGTGCGGGGTGCGCAGGACCGCCCCGCCCACGACACGGACCGTCCCGGGGCCCTCCGCGCACACCGTGAGTTCGTACCAGGGAACGTCGAACTCAGGTCGCGGCAACCCGAAGACCTCGGTGACGATGCCGGTCTCGAAGACGGACATACCTTCGTAGGCGAGGACGGACACTGTCGGCCCGCGCCGACCCGGCGCCGGCAACGACGCTGGTGGCTGCGATGGCAGGGGTGTCAGGAGCGGTGGGGACTTGGGTGTGGGGAGCGGCGGCGACATGGCGGGATATTAGCGGAAGGCGTCATTCACGCCACTGGTGGCGATCGTCCCGTATGAACAGGATTGGCGGCATGTCCACTGTGCTGTCCACCCCGCCCGCTGCCGCCGAGGCCGCCGCCCACTTCGCCGCCCGGCTGCGCTTCGAGACCGATGTCAGCGACGTCCACGCCGACCTGGAGGCCGGCGCCCCCGGCGTCGTAGTGGTCGACTCCCGCAGCGGCGAGGCATGGCGCCAGGGCCACCTGCCCGGCGCCGTCCACCTCCCCACAGCCGAGATCGCGACGCGAGCCGCCGAACTGATCCCCACCGGCGCCGCCGTGGTCACGTACTGCTGGGGCCCCGGCTGCAACGGCGCCACCCGAGCCGCCCTGCGCTTCGCCGAACTCGGCTACGAGGTCAAGGAGATGCTCGGCGGCTTCGAGTACTGGGTGCGCGAGGGCTTCCCCGTACAGATCGGCGGCGACCGCGTCCAGCGCCCGACCGACGACCTGACCGCCGTACGCTCCGGCCCCCTCTGCGGCTGCTGAAGCCCCTCTCCTACCAGCCTGCCGTGACGGTACGACACCGCCACGGCAGGTCTTCGCACGTCAGACGTCGATCAGCCCGGCCTTGATGCCGCCGACGAACGCCGACCACTCGGCGCCGGGCAGCAGCAGTGCCGGACCGGCCACGTTCTTGCTGTCCCGGACGAGGACGACTCCGGGCACGCTGGTGGAAACTTCGACGCAGTTGCCGCCGTCGGAGCCGCTGTGCGTGCTTTTGTGCCATTGAGCGTTTTGGAGGTTATTCATGCTGATCCACCGCCTCGTGTATGAGTTTGAGTGATTGCCGGGCCGGAGCGGCCTCGGAGCGGAGCGCATCGTAAAGGCGAATTAGTTTCGTGATCACCGCCCGATCATCGATGACACGACCATTGGGCTGACCTTCCACGTATGCCGCATAGGATGACCCATTCCGCTCGGCGATGATGAACCCGCCGAGCAGGCCGCAGTGTGTCTGAGCCACACAGGGCACGATTTGGATCGTCACCTGCGGGTGCCGGGCGACCTCAAGCAGGTACGTTAGCTGCTCCCGCCGGATATCCATATCCCCCATAGGGCGATGAAGTACGGACTCATCCATGAGTATGGCGAGAAGTGGTGGTTCGTCGCGGCACAGAATGGATTGTCGTTGCAGGCGGCCTGCAACACGCTCCTCTACCGCCTCTGCCGTTACACCCGGCTCTGCCGACAGGACCAGGCGGGCATATGCCTCGGTTTGCAGTAGGCCGGGGATCAGCATCGGTTCCCAGCCGCGCAGCGTCGTCGCGTCCTGTTCCTCCTCCAGCCACGGGCGGAAGTGTTCCGGGGCCTTGTGCCATGTGGTGGCGGCGTGGAGGCGGGTCATGGCGCCGTCCAGGGCGAGGGCCTGGTCGCACAGTTCGGCGAAGCGTTTTGAGGGGATGCGCTTCAAAGATTCGATCATCGCGACCATGGACTCGGAGTAGTCGATGCGTTCCGCCAGTTGCTTCTGGGTCAGGTTGGCCGAGGTGCGGTGGCGTCGCAGTTCGAAGACGAAGAGGGCGAGCGGGGACTCGTGGGGGTCGATCTCGGGTCCTTGCGCCATAAAATACCTACCCGTGAAAAATGGGGGGATTTTCGTGGGCTCACCAGTTGTCACACCCCTGGTGTGATGGGATGGTGAGCTGGATTCACTACTCATCGTAGTCGCTCGTTGTCAATGTGGTAGGGCGAAGTTTCGAATATTCAAAGGGTCCGGCTACGAGCGGTTAGGTGTTTCGTGAATGATGGCTGGCGGGACGATTGGCGTCATCGAGTTGTTCGGTTCCCCGGAGTCCGTATCCCTGGCACGTGAATATGTGAAGACCACGATCGGCGACTCCCACCCCGCGCTGGACGACGTGACATTGCTGGTTTCCGAACTCGTCACCAATGCCGTCGTCCACTCCGGCTCCCGCGACGGCGGAAAGGTGACGCTCACCATCGCCGACCGCCGGGATCACGTCCACGTAGAGGTCAGGGACTCCGGCGGCGACGCCGTACCGCGTCCCTGCGCGGACCCGCTGGCGGAAGGCGGCCGTGGCCTGCTGCTGGTCGACATCATCTCCACCTGCTGGGGCGTCAAGGAGGACATCGCCGGCCGGACCGTCTGGTTCGCACTGGCTTACCGGGAATAGGCGATCCGTGCGGCCACGATTGTGCACGGATGGTGCTGCATAGCGAGCGTCGGCCGAATATGTCGGTTCTGGCGGCTGTGGTCCTGGCGGCGGTTCCGGTGATGGCCGGTGTTGCTGCCGGTCTCCGGGTGGGACACCGCGCCGCGGCCGGTGAGCGGTCCCTACGAAAGGGTTCCTGAGGCCGAGTAGCGGAAGCTTGTGCTGGTGTCGCCGGCCTTGACCGTGACGCGGGACGAGGTGCAGGTGACGTCGGCGGTGTCGGTGCCGGGGACGGTCAGGGTGAGCAGGGATGTGGCGGCGGGGGAGACGATGACCGAGGCGGGGACCTTGCGCATGTAGGACGGGGAGATCCAGCCCTGGTAGGGGTTGGTGCGGGCCTTGATCAAGGACTGGCCGGTGACGGGCTTGCAGCCGGGCATGGCGACCTGCAGGACGGTGGCCTTCCAGCCGGACTTGTCCTTGACGACCACCCGGCCGGACTTCGCCGTGACGGGGGTGAGGGCCGGGTCCAGGTGCCAGTAGCTGCGGGCCTTCGCGCCGGGGACGGTGTCCAGGACGGCCATCAGGGCGTCGTCGTGGTCGACGAGGACGGAGCGGTAGCGGGGGACGCCGTAGGCCTTGTCGGTGAGCTTGTACGACTGGCGGTCCGCCTTGATGGACGAGCGGACCAGCGAGGTCGCCGTACGGCCGCGGAACGGCTTGCCGACGACGACGGGGACGTTGTGGGCCTCGGGGGACATGGTCCAGTAGCGGTAGCCGGTGCGCTCGTAGGAGTGGAAACCGGCCTCCACGAGGATGTCGCGGCCCTGCGCGTAGTACGTGACGCCGAGGTGGTCCTCGTGGCCGTGGAACTTCAGGCCGGGGCCGAAGCGGATGGAGTAGAACGACGACCCGGGCTCGTCCCACTTGCCGCGGCCGAACACGTAACCCGCGTTGAACACCCTCACCGTCTGCTTGGGGTGCTTGAAACCGGACGGCTTGACGTCGGCCGCGCCGTCGCCGATGGGCACCATGAAGCCGTTCGGCTGGGTGGCGTGGGTGATGTAGTTCTCCAGGCTCTCCCACCGCTTGGCGATCTCGGACGGCACCTTGCGGCCGCAGTCCTCGATGGCCTCCATGGCGACCTTGAGCCGTTCGTACACGTAGATGCCGTACCGGGGCGCCTGCTCCTGCAACGCCCCCTGGGTGTCCACGTCCAGCTTCACCGTGCCGGTCATCCGGCGCACGGCGAGGCCGGCCCACTCCTTGTGCCCGGTGCGGCAGCCGATGCGCAGCAGCGCGATGTCCTGGTCCAGGCCGTGGTTGTGGCCCTTCTCGTACTTGGCGGGGTCGGCCAGGATGCGGGCGTGGTCCACCAGGCTGCCGGTGAGCCAGGACGCCTTGACGTGCCTGCTCAGGCACACCAGCACGGGGGCCCGCAGCGCGATGGGGTGCTCGTCCCAGGCGTAGCGGCTGGTCCGCGCGCCGCCCTTGGGGTTGCTCTGCACCCAGCTCTTGACCAGCTCGGTGGCGCGGTCGAGGTAGCTCTCCTTGCCGGAGGTCTCGTAGTCGGCCACCAGGCGGCCGACCCAGCGCAGCGAGGAGAACACCATGTCCCAGGACCGGTTGCCGTACGGGCTGCGGTTCCAGTCGATCTTCTGGCCGATCTTGACCGGCGGCAGGTCGAGGAACTGCACCTCGCCCGACATCACCTGCTCGGAGGTCGGCGTGGCGGGCAGCCAGTCGCCCTGGCACTCCGCGCTCTGTTTCACCGCCACCGGTCCGGCGGAGGCCGGTACGGCCTGGGTGATGGCGCCGCCCGCGAGGACGAGACCGACGAGGAACGCAAGGGTCCGGCGGGGCACAGCCAGTTCCTTCCTGGACAAGGCGGGGAAAGCCGGATCATGCTGTCCGATTCCCAGGGAACCGGTCAAGTCGCTCGGGTCCCGTGGAACACATCGTTAACAACCAGTTGTCCAGGGCATTAGCAGGCACGGGTACGCCCCGCCCCGCAGGCGGGGGCGGGACGGGGCGGACCCGTGGACTTCACATGGAGTGCTCGCGTGCCTTCCTCGGCAGCTTGAAGCCGAGCAGGAAGGCCACCGCGATCACGCCGATCGTCACCAGGGACGTCGTCTCGGCGGCGCTCAGCGCGGCGCGGACGTGGGCGGGGCCGGGGGCGTCGCCGAGCACTTGGAAGAAGATCGTGCCGATCACCGCGACGCCGAGCGACATGCCGAGCTGCTGGATGGCCTGGATGGCGCTGGTGGCCGAGCCGACCTCGTGGTCCTCCACGTCGCCCATCACGATGTCGTACAGCGGCACGAAGATCATGCCCATGCCTGTCCCGCCGATCAGCAGCGGGACGATGAAGTGGCCGCTGCCGAGGCCGTCCGCCCCGGCGACCCGCAGCACCGCGACCAGCAGTACGAGCCCGATCGCCATCCCGGCCAGCCCGGCGTGCAGCAGCCTGCGGCCGAGCCTCGCCATCAGGGCGCCGCTGACCCCCGACCCGATCATCGCGCCGAGCGCCCACGGGGCCATGGTCAGGCTGGCGCGCAGCGGGGAGTAGCCGAGGCCGATCTGCATGAAGATGCCGAGGGTGAGCATGGTGCCGCCCATGGCGCCGGTGAACGCGACGGCGAAGAACGCGCCGGACAGGTAGGACCGCTTGGCGAAGACGCTCGGCTCGAGCAGCGGCGTCGCGCCGGCCCGCTTGCGCCGCAGCTGGTACCAGCCGAACAGCGCGATCACCGGCACCGAGCCCACGAGCAGGGCGAGGATCCAGGCCGGCCAGCCGAGCTCGCGGCCCTGCACCAGCGGGAAGATCAGCATCGCGGTGCCCGCGGCGGCCAGCAGCACGCTGACCTTGTCGATGCGCGCCGAGCGGGCGGCGGGCGGCACGGACGGCAGGAAGCGGCCCGCGACGATCAGGACGTACGCGCCGATCGGGACGTTGACCAGGAAGATCATGCGCCAGCCGGTGCCGAACAGGTCGGCGTCGATCAGCACGCCGCCGATCACCGGGCCGAGCACCGCGGACAGGCCCATGATCGGGCCGAAGGCGGTCCACGCCTTCTTCATCTCCTCGGCGGGGAACATGTCGCGGATCAAGCCGAAGCCCTGCGGCAGCATCACCGCGCCGAACACGCCCTGCAACACCCGCGCGGCGAGCAGCATCTCGGGGGACACCGCGAAGGCGCAGATCAGGGAGGCGACGGTGAAGCCGCCCGCGCCGATCATGAGCATCCGCTTGCGGCCGAAGATGTCCCCGAGCCGCCCGCCGATCAGCAGCACCACCGCGAGCGCCATGGTGTACCCGGCGGCCATCCACTGCAGGGTGGCGTACGAGCCGCCGAGGTCGGCGCGGATGGCGGGCGCCGCGACGTTGATGACCGTCGAGTCCAACAGGTCCATCACGCTCGAGGCCATGACGGCCGTGAAGGCCAGCCAGCGCCACCGGTACAACGGTGGCCGGCCGGTCACGGCCGCTACGGGGGCTTCGAGGCTCGCTGTCATGAAGTTCTCCAGGTATCTCTCGCCGGTGAGGACGTTGAGACCACACTATGAGGGATAGCGGTCACTTTCCGGCCGCAATTCACGCCATCATGGGATACATGGCGAACACCAGCTCACGCACCCTGCGCCTGCTCTCCCTGCTCCAGACCTACCGGTACTGGCCGGGCGCCGAGCTTGCCGACCGGCTGGGCGTGTCCGCGCGCACCCTGCGCCGCGACGTGGACCGGCTCCGCGAACTCGGCTACCCCGTCAAGGCCAACCGCGGCGTCGAAGGCGGCTACCAGCTCGGCGCCGGCGCCGTGCTCCCCCCGCTGTTGGTGGACGACGAGGAGGCGGTCGCGCTCGCCATCGGCCTGCGGGTCGCCGCGCAGGGCGCCGTCGCGGGCATCGGCGAGGCGTCCGTCCGGGCCCTCACCAAGGTCGTGCAGGTCATGCCCCCGCGCCTGCGCCGCCAGGTCGAGGCCCTGCGCACCGCCACCGTCACCACCATGTGGAGCGGCGGCCCCACCGTCGACGCCACCATCCTCACCACCGTCGCCCAGACGTGCCGCGACGAGGAACGCCTCCGCTTCGCCTACGAGGCCCGCGACGGCGAACGCACCGACCGCTACGTCGAACCCCACCGCCTGGTCCCCATCGGCCGCCGCTGGTACCTGGTCGCCTACGACCTCACCCGCCACGACTGGCGCAGCTTCCGCCTGGACCGCCTCACCGACCCGTCCGCCACCCGCGAGCGCTACCGCCCCCGCGAGCTACCGGCCGAGGACGCCGCCGAGTTCGTCCGCCGGGGCATCGGCGCCCTGACCGCCCCCGTCCACGCCGTGGAGGTGATCGTCCACACGTCCGCCGCCACGGCCCGCCGCTCGACCGCCAACTGGGCCACCGTCGAGGAGATCGACGACACCCGCTGCCGCATGACGATGAACGTCGAGAACCTCCACTGGCCCGCCATGCTCCTCGGCACCATCGGCGCCGAGTTCGAGGTCCTCTCCCCGCCGGAACTGGTCGAACACCTCCGCGAATGGTCCACCAGATTCGCCCGATCCACCGCCTGACCGGCGTTCTCCGGTGCGGGCGGTCGCCGAGACGCGACAGCGGCACCCCCGCTGGTGGCGAGGATGCCGCTGTGGCGACGCCGACGCGTCGCCGCGCCGTCACCGGGTCAGGAAGCGCTGCAGGAGACGGTCGGTGTGGCCGCGCTTCCGCTGGCGGTGAAGCCGAATGTGGTGCTGCCGTTCGCCGCGACCGAGCCGTTGTAGGTCTCGTTGCGGACGGTCACGTTGGCACCGGAGCCGGAGCGGACGCCGTTCCACAGACTGCTGACGGACTGCCCGCCGGGCCAGGTCCAGTTGACCGTCCAGCCGGTGATGGCTCTGGTGCCCGCGGTGACGGTGACGGTGGACTGGAAGCCGCCGGGCCAGGAGTTCGTCGTCGTCATCGTGGCCGCGCATCCACCGGGCCCCGTCGTCGGCGTGACGGTCGGGGTGACCGTCGGGGTCACGGTCGGTGTGACAGTCGGGGTCACGGTCGGGGTGACCGTGGGGGTGACCGTGGGGCTGGGGGTCGTGGTGCTCCCGAACTGGGAGATGAACTTCCACACCTCGCCCTTGGTCCAGGTCTGGGCGCCGTTCTCGGTGTAGGTGCCGTCGACAGGGCCGGGCGTGTGGCCGTTGTCGAACGCGGCCCAGACGACGGGGTAGCCGGCGCGGCATCCGGAGTAGGCGGTGACGATGTGGGCTCGGCTGCCGGAGCCCGGCTCGGGCGGGTTCTGCGCGGTGCAGCCGTTGTTACGCACGAACCTGTCGCGCAGTGTGCGTCCTTGGGAGATGTTGAGGACGCTGTCGGTGATGCCGTGCAGTCCCATGTAGGCGATGGGCTGGGTGCCGCCGCTGCATCCGCTGAGCTGCGCGCCGGAGAAGACGGCGACGGCGCGGAAGACGGTGGCGCGGCTGCACGCCAGGGAGAAGCTCATGCCGCCGCCGTAGCTGAATCCCATGGAGAAACGCAGCGAGGGGTCGACGCAGAGGTCGGCCTCGACCTGCCGCATGATGTCGTCGATGAAGGTGACGTCCTCGCCGCCGGAGTTGGCCCAGCCGTTGTTGAAGCCCTGCGGCGAGACGAAGATCGCGGTGTTGTTGGACAGCTGCCGCTGCCCGTAGTAGGCCCAGGAGGCGCCGCTGCTCCCACCCGAGTCGACGTCGTTCATCGTGCCGCCCAGCCAGTGGAGGCCGAAGATCAGGCGGTAAGGGTTGTTGTTATTGTAGTTGGCGGGAATCCGCAGGATGTAGGTGCGGTTCTTGCCGCTGGTGGTGATGTTCCGCGTTCCGCTGGTCAGCGTGGGGCTCTTTCCGCATCCCGCGGTTCCCGCGAGCATCGCGGAGGACGCCGAGGCTCCTGTGCTGCCGCTGCTCATCGCCGCGTGGCCTGTCACCAGGACGACGGCCGCCGCGAGCGCCACGGCCGTGAAAACGGACCTATGCTTCAACATTTGTGATTCCCTTTGGCCGTACGGATCGAGCCGGTGATAAAGACATGTTCTGCGTCCTCTCCATCAGCGGCATCGAATGCCCGGGCTGGAAACCGGAATTGATGTGTGAGCGCTAACATTCACCAGGGCTTATCGGTATGCCACTTGCGCGCTGCATGGGGGTGTGGTGCAAGGGGAGCAAATACGACCCGATTGGGAATGTCAAGCAGCTTGATAAATGGTCCCGGGTCCGGGGCCCGCAGGGCGTGCCCTCCGCGTGTGCTGGCCAGGGAGGGTAGGTGTCCGGTCCCGGCGCACAGCGATGAAACTTTCGTCGTGAACTGGTCGGTCGCGTGCCGCGTGGAGGGGTGGCGGCCCCCCAATTATGATCGTGGGACGCCGCCGTCACGTGCTATTGCGCCTCGCCCTGAATTTTTAGCGGAATTCCGATAATTTCAGCCGGGCTCGGCCATTTCCGGGTCTGCTTCCGCCTCGAAGAGGTGCGGAATGCGGGCACCGCGTCGTCAGGCCTGCTTGTGGCCGGTGCTCTCGACCACCTCGAAGGACCACAGTTCGGAGCCGGTGGCGGCCTGGCCGTGGCCGTGGCCTCGGGGGGCGCCCTCGGCGGAGGCCTGGGCGGAGGCCTGGGCGTGGCCGGACTGGAAGGCCTGGCTCTGCTGCCAGTTCTGGAAGTCCTCTTCGCTGCGCCAGCGGGTGTAGACCAGGTAGCGGTCGGTGCCGTCCAGGGGGCGGAGGAGCTCGAACCACTCGAAGCCGTCGGAGGACTCCACCATGCCGGCGCGGTTGGCGAAGCGACGCTCCAGTTCCGTGCGCATCTCGTCCGGGACGGTCAGGACGTTGATCTTGACGACCGATGGCACCTGGGACCTCCTCAGTAGGGCACTGCGGACACCCTATGATCCACCACCGCCGCCCCGCCCGGACGGCATGCGGGTGTGTGTCCCCGGCGTTCGCGGGCGGCACTAGCCTTGGGATGTGCGTATCGCGAGGTTCTCCACAGGTGACGGTGCGGCGTTCGGGGTGGTCGAGGGCGCGCCGGGGGCAGAGTTCGTGTCCAAGATCGACGGGCATCCGATCGGTGAGGTGCGGTTCTCGGGGGAGCGTTACCCGATCCAGGAACTGCGGCTGCTCGCGCCGATCCTGCCGAACAAGATCATCGCAGTGGGCAAGAACTACGAGGCCCACGCGCGGGAGATGGGCGGGGAGCCGCCCGCCGAGCCGATGATCTTCAGCAAGCCGTCCACGTCGGTGGTCGGGCCGGCCGACGCCATCGCGTACCCGCACAAGCTGTCCGAGCGGGTCGACTTCGAGGGCGAGCTGGCCGTGGTGATCGGCCGGCTGTGCAAGGAGGTCCCGGCCGAGCGCGCCAGCGAGGTGATCTTCGGGTACACCTGCGCCAACGACGTCACCGCGCGCGACCTGCAGCGCAGGGACGTGCAGTACACCCGGGCCAAGGGCTTCGACACCTTCTGCCCCCTCGGCCCGTGGATCCAGACCGAGCTCGACCCCTCGGACCTCGCGATCACCACCACCGTGAACGGCGAGCTGCGCCAGAGCGGGCGCACGTCCCAGCTCATCCACGACATCCCGAAGCTGATCGCGTACATCACCGACGTCATGACGCTGCTCCCCGGGGACGTGATCCTCACCGGCACGCCGGAGGGGGTCGGGCCGCTCGCGGACGGCGACGAAGTGAGCGTGGGCATCGAAGGCATCGGCACTCTCACCAACCGGGTGGTTCCCCGTGACTGATCTCGACGGCGCGCTGCGGGTGCGCTTCGCACCCTCCCCGACCGGCATTTTCCACGTGGGCGGTGCCCGTTCGGCGCTGTTCAACTGGGCCCTCGCGCTGCGCTCCGGCGGCCGATTCGTGCTGCGCATCGAGGACACCGACGCGGCGCGCAACCGTCCCGAGTGGACCGAGGGCATCATCTCGGCCCTCGCGTGGATCGGCATCCACGGCGACTCGCCACACTTCGAGGGGCCGTACTTCCAGTCGGCCTACGAGGAGCAGCACCGCGCCGCCGCCGCCAAGCTGGTCGCGGACGGGCGGGCGTACCACTGCACCTGCACGCGGGACGACGTCAAGGCGCGGACCGGGTCGGACTTCCAGGGGTACGACGGGTTCTGCCGGGGCCGGGGGCTGGCCGAGGGGGCCGTCCGGTTCCGCACGCCCGACGAAGGCGTGACCGTGGTGGACGACCTGGTGCGGGGCCGGGTGGAGTTCCCCAACCAGGCGATCGAGGACTTCGTGATCGTCCGTGGGGACGGATCGCCGTTGTTCGTGCTGGCCAACGTGGTGGACGATGTCGAGATGCGGATCACGCACGTGGTGCGCGCCGAGGAGCATCTGTCCAACACGCCCAAGCAGCAGTTGCTGTGGGGGGCGCTCGGCGTGACGCCGCCGGTGTGGGCGCATGTGCCGGTCATCGTCAACGAGAAGCGGCAGAAGCTGTCCAAGCGGCGGGACAAGGTGGCGCTGGAGTCGTACCGGGACGAGGGATACCTCCCCGAGGCGATGGTCAACTACCTGATGCTGCTCGGCTGGGGCCCCGGGGACGACCGCGAGATCATGCCCTGGTCCGAGATGGTGCCGCTGTTCGCGCTCCCCGACGTGAACCCCTCCCCGGCGTTCTTCGACGAGAAGAAACTGCGGGCCTTCAACGGCGAGTACATCCGCGCCCTGCCCCTGGAGACGTTCATCGCCCGCTGCGAACCCTGGCTCGACCCCACCTGGGACCTGTCGCTCTTCGCCCGCCTCGCCCCCCTGGCGCAGACCCGCATCGCCGTCCTCTCCGAGATCACCGCCCAGGTCGACTTCCTGTTCCTCCCCGAGCCCGTCTTCGACCAGCCCAGCTGGGACAAGGCCATGAAGCCCGGCGCCACCGACATCCTGTCCGGCTACCTGTCCCGCCTGGAAACCGTCTCCTTCGACCCCGAGTCCCTGAAGACGGCCCTGGAGGAGGTAGGCGTAGACCACGGCCTGAAACTAGGCAAAGCCCAGGCCCCCATCCGCGTAGCCATAACCGGCCGCACCGTAGGCCTCCCCTTGTTCGAATCCATAGAGGCCCTAGGCCGCGAACGCTCCATAGACCGCCTCCGCACCGCCCTAACCCGCCTCCAGCCCTGATCCTCCAGGGCTGGCCCTGACGGCGCCCGCTCCGTCTTTGAGAGGGGGCGTTCGAACCAGCCCCTTGTGGCGGGACGTGCTATGGCGATTCCGGCACCGCCGCACCGCCGCACGGCGGCGCCGGCGAAGCCCCGTCGCTTCGTGGGGTTCGTCTTACCGGCGCCGAGACGGCGGGATGTGGTACGGCGAACCCGGCGCCGCCCTACGGCGATTGACCCGGTGTCCGTGTCTTCCGGCTGGCCGGTTCCACGTAGTGGTTGGTCGGGGCCTGTCGTTGTCCTGTGGTGAATTGACTGGGAACCCCTATCCGGGTTGGGGTGATCTTGGCCCACCCCTTGTCGTTCACCAGCTTGGCCACCACCGCCCACCCAACCCCGGCGCCCCCTCCGACCGCACACGCGGTACCCCGTGACGAGCACTCTCCGGCGCCGAGGCGGCGGGACGCGTACCGCTCCCCAAACCCCGCGCCCTCCGCTCGCACACATGCCGCACCCTGTGACGAGCTCTCTCCGGCGCCGAGTCGGCGGGGACGTGGTACGGCGAACCCGGCGCCGCCCTACGGCGATCAGCCCGGTGTCTTTGTCTTCTGGCTGGCCGGTTTCACGTAGTGGTTGGTCGGGGCCTGTCGTTGTCCTGTGGTGAATTGACTGGGAACCCCTATCCGGGTTGGGGTGATCTTGGCCCACCCCTTGTCGTTCACCAGCTTGGCCACCACCGCCCACCCACCCCCGCGCCCCCTCCGCCCGCACACACGCCACACCCCGCGACGAGCACTCTCCGGCGCCGAGGCAGCGGGACGCGTACCGCTCCCCAAACCCCGCGCCCTCCGCCCACGCACACGCCCCACCCCGCGACGAGTGCTCTCCAGCGCCGAGGCGGGTGGACGCGGTACGGCGAGGTCGGCGCCGCCGTACGGCGGTTGACATAACCCTTCTTCCGTTGCCCGCACGGGGTTGTCCCCGAAAGACATCCGCCCTGGTGACGTCCCGTGGGGTGGTGTAAATCAAGTGATCGAATCGTCTGGTTGTGGGCGCGGGGTGAGTTCGGCGAGTGTGGTGGCAGAGGTGTTGGCGT
>NZ_JBHSRF010000067.1:0-50465 GCF_042658925.1 Sphaerisporangium aureirubrum | reverse complement strand
AGGTCCGGGGCTTGAACGCCCCGCCGCGCAGCAGCGTCGCGCCGGCGGCCTTGGCCATCAACGCCGCCGCCAGTGTCTGGTCCGGCGTCTCCACCGCGCACGGACCCGCGATCAGCGTCACGGTGCCCGGCCCGATCGGCACCCCGCCCACCCGCACCGTCGTGCGGTCCGGATGGTTCTCGCGGCTCACCAGCTTGTAGGGCGCGGTGATGCGCATGACCTCGGCCACGCCGGTCATGCCCCCGAGGGCGAGGGTGCCGAACTGCGCCACGTCCCCGACCAGGCCGATGATCGTACGGCTCACGCCGCGGCTGACGAACGCGCTGCCGCCTGCCGCGGCGACGACCCCGACGACGGCGTCGACGTCCTCTTGGGTGGCCTCGGGGGCCATGACGATGACCATGGTTTTTGTCCCTTCTCATGCAAAAAGGCCCCGGGTCCAGACGGACCCGGGGCCTTTGCGACGTTTACCTGTCAGCGCAGCGTCTGACGGCGAACGGTCCACTCCACGGGTCCGTCGCCATACCAAAACTCGAACGCGGTACGCATCGCCGCCGAGTCTAGCGCAGCCGGATCCGGACTCGCCCCCGTGGGTGCCGATGCCGCGCGGCCGGGGACGCGGTGGGAGGATTGCCAGGTGCCGGACCCCACCGAGGAAGCCCGACTGCCCCCCGGGCAGTACGTCCCACGCGGCCGACCGGTCGTCCACTACGGCAGGATCCCCAAGTTCCGCCCGGAGACCTGGAGCTTCTCGGTGTTCGGCGCCACCGCCTCCGGCGCGGAGACCAGGTTCACCTGGCCCGAGTTCTCCGCGCTGCCGCACGACACGGTGCTCGCCGACTTCCACTGCGTCACCAAGTTCTCCCTGATGGGCAATGAATGGGGCGGCGTCCCCGCCGCCGCGCTGCTCGCCGCGGCACCGCCCGCGCGGGGCGTCAGGCACGTGATGATCTGGGGCGAGTACGGCTACAGCGCCAACCTTCGCATCGAGGACTTCGACCGCGAGACCACGCTGTTCGCCACGGAACTGGACGACAAGCCGCTCAGCGCCGACCGCGGTCATCCGGTGCGGATCATCGTTCCCCACCTGTACGCGTGGAAGAGCGTCAAATGGGTCCGCGCGGTGGAGTACATGCCCGAGGACCGCCGCGGGTTCTGGGAGGACCGCGGCTACCACAACATCGGCGACCCCTGGCTCGAGCAGCGTTACTCCTACCAGGAGGAGCCCGGCGAGGGCCCTGCGTAGGGTTCGCACCCGATCACGCCCCGTCACCCAATACGGTTTTCCGCATGCTCGACAGCGGATGGATCCTGCTGTGCGTCGCCACCGGCGCCGCCGGATACGTTCTCGGCCGCCGCGGCCGGGGACGCGGCCGTGACGACGCCGGCGCGGCCCACACCACCCTGCACGTCGCCGCGATGGCCGCGCCGTACCTCCGGGCCGGCCTCACCCGTGAGTCGGCCCGCCGGGCCGTGCGCCACCTGCGGGCCCTCGCCGGGACGTCCGCGCTGGCCGTCACCTCCACCGACCAGCTGCTCGCCTGGGACGGCGCCTGGGAGCCCATGGACGAGGCGCGGGTGCGCGACCTGCTCGGCCACGTCTCCGGCGTCCTCGGCGGCGGGCGGCCCCACCTGGTCGCCGGGGACGACCTGTTCTGCGAGGCCGACGACTGCGCCGTGCGCAGCGCCGTGGTGGTGCCCCTCATCGTCGGCGGCCGGGTCATCGGGGCGCTGGCCGCCTACCACGCGCAGGTCGACGCGGGGCTCGTACGGGCCGCCACCGAGCTCGGCCGGTGGGCGTCCGGCCAGCTGGAGCTCGCCGAGCTGGACGCCACCCGGCGCCGGGCCCTCGCCGCCGAGACCCGGGCCCTGCGCGCCCAGATCTCCCCGCACTTCGTGTGCAACTCGCTCGCCACCATCGCCTCGTTCACCCGCACCGAACCCGCCCGAGCCCGCGAGCTGCTGCTGGACTTCGCCGAGTTCGCCCGGCACGCGCTGCGCCGCGCCGGGGACTTCACCACGCTGTCCGACGAGCTGACCTGCGTGGACCGCTACCTGCTGCTGGAACGCGCACGGTTCGGCAGCAAACTCCGGTACGTCGTGGACGTGGTCCGCGAGGTGCTGCCCGTCCCCGTGCCGTTCCTGTGCCTGCAACCCCTGGTGGAGAACGCCATCACCCACGGCATCCGCCGGGGCGGCGGCACGGGCGAGGTCAGCGTGGTGGTCCGCGACGCCGGGGACGAGGTGCACATCACCGTCGAGGACGACGGCGCCGGCATGGACCCCGCCCGGGTGCGCGACCTGCTGGACGGCGAGCCGCCGAGCGGGGACAGTGGCATCGGTCTCGCCAACGTCGACGTGCGGCTGCGGCAGATCTACGGCCAGGAGTACGGGCTGTCCATCGACACCGCGCCCGGCGAGGGCACCACGGTGCGGATGCGGCTGCCCAAGCGGCACCCGCGTCCATAACTCAGTGCCGTCAGGCAACTACACAATGTCGCGACAGGTCTTGCCCGGCGGGCGGTCCGGGCGGCAGCGTAGGGGCCATGCTCCGTGTGCTGGCTGTTGACGACGAGGAACACGCGCTGTCGGAGCTCGCCTACCTGCTGCGGCAGGACAGCCGCGTCGAGCAGGTGCTGACCGCGTCCGACGGGGTCGCCGCGCTGCAGGACATGGTGGCGATGATCGGCGCGGGGGACCGGCTCGACTGCGTCTTCCTCGACATCCGCATGCCCGGCCTGGACGGGCTGGACCTCGCCCGGCTGATCGGCGCGTTCCCCGTGCCGCCGAAGCTCGTGTTCGTGACCGCGCACGACGACCGGGCGGTGCAGGCGTTCGAGCTGGAGGCGGTCGACTACCTGCTCAAGCCGCTGCGCCCCGACCGGCTCGCCGAGGCCGTCCGCCGCCTCGAACTCGCCACGTACGGCTCGGCCACCGACGCCGGCACCGAGGACGTCATCCCCGTCGAGCTGTCCGGCCGCACCAGCTTCATCCCGCAGCACGCCGTCAGCTACGCCGAGGCCAGCGGCGACTACGTCCGCCTCCACACCGCAGAAGGCACCCACCTGGTGCGGATGTCCCTCGCGGCCCTGGAGCGCCGCTGGGGCCCTCTGGGCTTCATCCGCGTCCACCGCAGCACCCTGGTCTCCACCCGCCACGTCACCGAGATGCGCTTCGAAGAGGGCCGCGCCCTCCTCCGCGTGGGCGACACGACCCTCCAGGTGAGCCGCCGCCACACCCGCCACGTCCGCGAACAACTGGTCCGCCAAACCCGCCCCCACGCCCCACCCCCCGACCTCCTCCCCCCACGCCCCGCCCCCTGACGACCCCCGCCCCCTGACGACCCCCGCCTCCGCCGGCTCGCCCCCGCCTCCGCCGGACGGCTCACCCCCGCCCCCGCCGGACGGCTCGTTCCCGGCCGCCCACCTTCAAGCCCCGCCGCTCGTCCCCGCCGACCGGCGCCGGGCTCCCGTATGTCCCGCAGACCGGGTGCTGTCCGGCCCGGTCACGAAAACGGCCCCGGCGCGAGCCCCCACGACACCGCTCGTCGTCCGCCGGGCGCCGCTCGTCGCGTCGGAGCGCTCCGTATACCGCTGACTACTGACCGTTGAGCGAGCGGCCTCCCAAGCACCTCACACGGCCCTGATGACCCAACGTAATGTCGTGCGCGTCGAAGAGCCACACCGCGTGACCAGGCCTGACGCAGTTCCCGGTCACGCGGTTCCAATGGTGGTCGCCACCGGGTGCCGCGCACCGGCGTACCCAGGCGACCGCCAGAGGCCACCGGGCCCTGACCGGGGGGTAGGGCCGGGTGGCCTCGGCGAGGTGGGGTGTTCGCCGACCGGCCGCAAGGCCTCTCACACGATCCGGCCCCAGGGGGGCGGCCGGATCGCGTCAGCGAACACCCCGCCCCCCGCCCCGCAAAACGGGGAGACCCCACCCCCGCCCCCGAAAACGGTGCCTTCGGCGCAGTCCTTTTTTGAGGCGACCCTCGCCGCACGGCGTGGCCGACCGCTCCGCAGCGTGCGAACGTCCCCGGGCATGGACCACCCGCCGGACCATGCACCCGGGCTCAGCGACTCCTCTGCGCCGGTCCGCACAACTCCCGATACGCCTCACGCAGTTCGGTGGCCTCGGGTACGTGGCGGGACTCCACAGACGTGACGACCTCGGCCGCGCGCCAGAAGTTCGACGGTACGAGGCGCCCACTGGTGATCGCCGCGAGCGTGACGTGGGCCGCCTCGTCCGGCTGGTCGGCGGCCAGCAGCGCCAGAGCCAGATCCAGGCGGGCGGACGCGGCCCTGCGAGGGCGGGGCGGGCCGTCCGTCGCCGACTCCAGCCGTTCGAGGACGCCGCGGGCGTACGGCTCAGCCGCGGGGTCGCCGAGCCACGACAGGGTGGTGGCGGTGTAGGCGTCGGACTTGGCGGGGTCGTACCGGTAGTGGTGCTCGGGCCGGTCGGGCGCCCGCAGCGGCGCCACCAGGCGGTCCACGCGGTCGAGGGAGTCGCGTGTCTCCCGGGCGGCGCCCAGCCGCGCCCATGCCCGCCCTTCCTGGGCAGCGGCCTGGATGTAGGCCGAGCCGTTCTTCGGCGCGACCCGTTGCGCGGCCTGAGCCAGCGAGAGGGCCCGTCTGTGATCCCCCGCGGTGAGCACCTGCCACGCCTCGGTCTCCAGGCACCAGGCCGCGATCTCGGCATGCTCGGCGTGCGCGGCCAGCTGTGATGCCGTACGCAGCCGTGCGCGGCCGGCGGAGAACTGGTGCAGGTCGATGTGGCACGTCGCGGCCAGCAGTGACAGCCACCCGCCGGCCACGAGCAGACGCCGATGCTCGGCGAGCGTCTTCCGTCCTTCGAGCAGGCGGGTCACGTAGCTCAGATGCCGCCTGACCCGTTCCAGCAGCACGGCCGGTGGTGTCCCCGGATAGGCGACGGCCAGTTCGTCCACGGCCATCTCCAGATGATCCAGCGTCTCCGACCCCACATCGCTCGCGACGGCACGACGGCACAACTCAAGACTCTCCGTGTCGTCGTCGCACGAGCCGCCGCCGAAAAGTTCCGTCTCGTCGAGGCCGAACACCCGGCAGTACAACATCCGGTAGGGATCGTCGGGCTGGTGCTCCCCGGCCTCGTGGGTCCGGACGCGACGGGCGATCGACTCCCGCGAGGGCAGATGAGCACGCGTGCGTTCGTCTGCGGCGTCGATCAGCCGACGAACCAGCTCCTTTTGCGACCATCCGTGCCTGCGCCGCTCGCTGCGCAGCCTCACCGCCCACGCGGGCCTGTCGCCGGTCATGTCCTGCACCTCTCCAAAGGCTCGGAGGACACCACGCCTGTCCTCCAGTGTCCCCCAACCGCCGCTCCCTCGGCGGCCGGACCTGCGGGTCTGATGGATGCGTACGCGAAATGGGCGGGACCCGCGTCGGCCGGGTCCCTTGATTGGGAATCGAGGTTCTGCGCCATGGCGAACGGCAGAGGCAGGCCATCCGATGAGACGGCACCGAGATGGCGGGTCTTCCGCAGCGACACCGGACGCTGGTGGGCGACACGTGAAGACCCGTTCGATCAAACTCAGCAAGCCGCCGGCGCCGCACGAACCGTGGACGCCGACGACGAACTCGCGCTCGCGCGAGCCATGGCCGAACAGGAAGCCTCGCCGTCCTCGCGGTGACGCCGTGATCGCGCCGACGGCCCGGCTGCCCCCCCAGATCGCTGAGCTGATCGCCCAGCAGATCGACGCACTCCGCCGCCTCTACCCAGCCTGGCCCCTCTGGACCCGTACCGAGTGGTCCACTGTGAGCCTCCTCACCCGGATGGCCGTTGCCAGAGGCGGCCCTGCTGAAGGAGGTTCGGACGTGACCACGTACGCAATGGGGAAAGAGGTTCGGGCGTGAGCGAGGTGTTCGATCGGATGCCGGAGTTCCGGCTTGAGACGTATCTGTCGCGGTGGGAGTTCGCCGCGCGTTATCACCTGACGGCGTCGGACGCGGAGACGTTGACCGTGGGGGAGTTGCTGGAGCTCGGGAGCGAGGAGGATCGGCGGGCGTTCGGGGAGCTGCCGCTGAGTTACACCGAGACGTGGGGGAGTGGGCGGCTGCGGGAGGCGGTCGCGGCGACGTACGGGACCTGTGCGCCGGAGGACGTGCTCGTGTTCGCGGGCGCCGAGGAGGCGATCTTCTGGGTCATGCAGGTGCTCGCGGGGCCGGGTGACCACGTGATCATGACGGTGCCGAACTACCAGTCGATGGAGACGGTGCCGCTGGTCACCGGGGCCGAGGTCACCGGGGTGCTGCTCGACGAGGCGGACGGGTGGCGGCTGGACGTCGACGCGGTGCGGGCGGCGGTACGGCCGTCGACCCGCGTGGTGGCGGTCAACTTCCCCAACAACCCCACCGGGGCCGTACCCGATCACGAGACCTGGCGGGCGCTGGTGGAGCTCTGCGAGGAACGCGGGCTGCGGCTGGTCTCCGACGAGGTCTACCGGGGGCTGGAGACGGACCGGGAGCGCATGCTGCCGCAGGCGGCCGACCTCTCCGGCACCGCGGTCTCGATCAACGTGATGTCCAAGTCGTATGGGATGCCGGGGCTGCGGATCGGCTGGGTCGCCAGCCACGACCACGCCCTGCTGGAGACCCTGGAACGGCACAAGCACTACACCTCGATCTGCAGCTCGGCGCCCAGCGAGTTCCTCGCCACGGTCGCCCTCGGCGCCGGGGAGCGCATCCAGGCCCGCAACCGGGGGATCATCTCGGCCAACCTCCCGGTGTTCGCCGAGTTCTTCGCCGCGCACGAGGACCTGTTCGCGTGGGCACCCCCGGACGGCGGCTGCGTCGCCTTCCCCCGCTACCTCGGCGCCGACGGCGTGGAGACGTTCTGCCGCGAACTTGTGGAGACCGCCGGGGTCGTGCTGCTGCCCGCGAGCATCTACGACTCCCGCCTCGCCGCCGTGCCCGCCGACCGGTTCCGCATCGGCGTCGGCCGCCGCGACCCGGAGCCCGCCCTGGCCGCGTTCGACCACTTTCTGGCCGGGCGGCGCGCGTCACGGGTGTAGTCAGGCGGTGCCGTCGCGGAGTCTCTTCAGGAGCAGGATGTCCTCGCGGTGGCGTTCGCCCTTGCCTGGGGTCTCGATGCACAGCGGCACCCCGGCGGCGGCCGGGTGGCGCATGAGGGCGGCGAAGGCGGCGGCGCCGATGTGGCCCGCGCCGATGTTCTCGTGGTGGTCGCGCTTGGAGCCGCAGGGGTGCTTGGAGTCGTTGGCGTGCACCAGCTTCAGGCGTCCGGGGGCGATGGCGTGCAGGTCGTCGAGCATCCGCACCATGCCGTCCGGCGCGGCCAGGTCGTGGCCGGCGGCGTAGGCGTGGCAGGTGTCCAGGCAGAGGCCGGCCCGGGGGTGGAACTCCAGCGCTCCCAGGTACGGCTCCAGGTCCTGCACGGTGGCGCACAACATCTTGCCCTGGCCCGCCATCGGCTCGAACAGCACGTCGGGCCCGCCGTCCGGGATCTCGTCCAGCAGCGGAAGCAGGTGCTCGCGCAGCCCGCGCAGCGCCGCCTCCCTGGGCTGGGTGACCGCCGACCCGGTGTGCACGACGACGCCGGCCGCGCCGATCTCGGCCCCCCGGCGCAGGGCGTGCCGGATGGACGTCAGGGACTTCTCCAGGATGGCCGGGTCGGGGGAGCCCACGTTGACCATGTAGGACGTGTGGATGAAGACGGGCACGCCGGACTCGCGCATCGTCGCGTCCTCGGTGCGATTCCCGTCGTTCAGCGCCCATCCACGAGGGTTGGTCACGAACACCTGGACGATCTCGGCGTGGATCTCGGCGGCGTACTTCAGCCCGCCCGTGGCGAGGCCGCCCGCCACGGTCACGTGCCCGCCGATGGGTGAGGTAGGGGTCATGGGTCGCTGGACCGCCGCCCCGGGCCGCGATGCCCCTGGGCCGGCGTGCCGTCTCCTTCGGGTGAGTCGTCGAGATCGATGATGATGAGCCGCGGCGCCCTGACGGCGGCCTTGGCGCGTCCATCTTGCCCGCCTCAGGGAGGACGCGCCGCCAGGACGGCGTCCGGCCGCCGAAAAGCGCAGGTCAGGCCAGCTCCAGCTTAGGGGAGGCGCGGTACCGGGACGGGGCGCCGGGGGCCGCTCGAGCCGCAGGGGTGCCCGGAGCCGACCGGCTTCAGGGGGTCGAAGGCGACGGTGCGCGGGGGCGGTTGGAGCATGACACGAAAAGTCCTGGGGATGTGTTGGGGCACTTGGGAGCTATCGCCGCTGGACCGATCGGCGTGGCGGGCGATCTACTGGCTGGCATGCCGAACGTCACACCGGTGCCCGCCGGGCTTGCGGCGCTCAACGGGCTCAGCCCGCCGGACGCCGAGCGCGAGCTGCTCGCCTGCTGCGCCTCCACGGCGTTCGCCGCTCGGGTCGTCGCGGGGCGGCCGTACGGCTCGGGGGAGGAACTGGCGGACGCGGCGGCCGCCGCCGTGCTCGCACTGGCCTGGCCGGACGTGGCGGAGGCCCTGGCCGCGCACCCCCGGATCGGCGAGCGCGCGTCCGGGGCGGGACGGGAGGCGTCCTGGTCCCGGGGGGAGCAGGCGGGGACCGGCGGAGCGGCCCGGGAGACGATGGAGGGGCTGGCGGCGGGAAACGCCGCCTACGAGCGGCGGTTCGGGCACGTGTACCTGATCTGCGCCACCGGGCTCTCGGCGGCGGAGATGCTCGAACGGCTGACGGCACGCCTGGACAACGACGAGGAGGCGGAACGGGCCGTGGTACGGGAGGAACTGTCCAAGATCACCCGGCTACGGGTCGCCAAGCTTCTGGCCACGGACATCGGCGGTGAGCCCCGATGACCCAAGGACCCGGCCGCGTCCCCCTCGGCGTGCAGCGCGCCGAGGGGGACGCCGGCCGACGGGGGGTGGGCCGATGAGCCTGTCCACGCACGTCCTGGACGCCATGCTCGGCCGTCCCGCCGAGGGGGTCGCGGTGCGGCTGGAGCGGGACGGGCGGGTGGTCGGGGAAGGGGTCACCGACGGGGACGGGAGGCTGCGGGACTGGCTGCCGGACGGGGAGCCGGGGGCGGGGGTGTACCGCCTGGTCTTCGGGACCGGCGCCTACTTCGCCGCCGCCGGCGTCGACGCGTTCTACCCCGAGGTGGTCGTCACGTTCGCCGTGGCCGACCCCACCGCGCACCACCACGTGCCGCTGCTGCTCAGCCCGTTCGCCTACTCGACCTACCGTGGGAGCTAAGCCAGTGACCGTCGTCCTCGGCGCCAACCGCTACGGCAAGGCGGAGACCCGTGTAGTCCGCGTCACCCGTGACGGCGACGTGCACCACCTGAAGGACTGCAACGTCAGCGTGGCACTGTCCGGTGACATGGCCGAGGTCCACCTGACCGGCGACAACTCCGCCGTGCTGCCGACCGACACGCAGAAGAACACCGTCTACGCCTTCGCCCGCGAGCACGGCATCGGCCAGATCGAGGACTTCGCCCTGCTGCTGGCCCGCCACTTCACCGCCTCGCAGCCCGCGATCCACCACGCCCGGGTCGCGATCGAGGAGTACTCCTGGGAGCGCCAGGGCCCGCACTCGTTCACCCGCTCGGCCACCGAGATCCGCACGTGCGTGGTCCACCACGACCAGGACGGCACCACGAGCGTCGTCTCCGGCCTGCGCGACCTGGTGCTGCTCAACACCACGGGCTCGGAGTTCCACGGCTTCGCCCGCGACCGGTACACGACGCTCCAGCCGGCCACCGACCGCGTCCTCGCCACCGCCGTCACCGCCGGGTGGCGTCACCTCCCGGCGGGCACCGGGGCGTACGATTACGGCAAATCGTACGACGACGTGCGGCGATGCCTGCTGGAGGCGTTCGCGGGCACGCACAGCCTCTCCCTGCAGCAGACCCTCTACGCCATGGGCGCCCGGGTGCTCACCGCCTGCGAGGAGATCTGCGAGATACGGCTGGCGCTACCCAACAAGCACCACTTCCTCGTCGACCTCACCCCGTTCGGACTGGACAACGACAACGAGGTGTACTTCGCCGCCGATCGCCCGTACGGCCTGATCGAGGGCACCGTCCGGCACGACCACGCCCCCGACCCCGGGCCCGCGTGGGACTGAGGAGGATCGACATGGAGTTCCTGCGTCCCACGACCTGGCAGGAGGCCCTGGCCGCCAAGGCCGAGACCCCCGAGGCGGTGCCCCTCCAGGGCGGCACCGACGTCATGGTGGAGATCAACTTCGATGCGCGCCGCCCGGTGGCGCTGCTGGACCTCGGCCCGGTCGCCTGCCTGCGCGACTGGGAGGTCGCCGCGGACGGGCGGCTGCGGGTCGGCGCGGGGGTCCCGTACGCGCGGATCATCACCGAGCTCGGGGACCGGCTGCCGGGCCTCGCCCAGGCATCCCGCACGGTCGGGTCGCCGCAGATCCGCAACCGGGGGTCGGTGGGCGGCAACCTCGGCGCCGCCTCCCCGGCCGGGGACAGCCACCCGCCGCTGCTGGCCGGGGACGCGGTCGTGGAGGTCGAGTCGGCGGCCGGCGGCGTGCGGATGATCCCGGCCAACGAGTTCTACCTCGGCGTCAAGCGCAGCGCCCTGCGGCCCGGCGAGCTGATCCGCGCGTTCTGGATGAGCCCCGCCGCCGGGCCGCAGTACTTCTCCAAGGTCGGCACCCGCAACGCCATGGTCATCGCCGTGTGCTCCTTCGCGGTCGCGCTGCACCCGGCGGAGCGGCGCGCCGGGACCGGCCTCGGGTCGGCGGCCCCCACCCCGAGGCGGGCCCACGCCGCCGAGGAGTTCCTCGCCGCCGAGCTGGACTGGGACGGCGCCCCGCCGCTCGGCGACGCCCTGCTGACCCGGTTCGGCGAGCTTGCGGCCGAGGCGGCCTCCCCGATCGACGACGTGCGGGGCACCGCCGCCTACCGCCGCCACGCGGTGGCGGTGATGGCCAGAAGAACGCTCGGCTGGGCGTGGAACGACTACCGCGAAGGGGTGGCGGCATGCGCGTGAACTTCACCGTCAACGGCCGGGCGGAGACGGCCGACGGCGTCTGGGAGGGGGAGAGCCTTCTGTACGTCCTGCGCGAACGGGTCGGCCTCCCGGGGTCCAAGAACGCCTGCGAGCAGGGGGAATGCGGGTCCTGCACGGTGTACCTCGACGGCCTGCCGGTGTGCGCGTGCCTGGTGGCCGCCGGACAGGTGGAGGGCCGCGAGGTGCGCACCGTCGAAGGGCTGGCCGACGGGGACCGGCTCGACCCGCTGCAGGAGACGTTCGTCGAGTGCGGCGCCGTCCAGTGCGGCTTCTGCACGCCGGGCCTGATCGTCCAGGCGCACGACCTGCTCCAGCGCACGCCCGAGCCGTCGGACGCCGAGATCCGCGAGGCGCTGGCGGGCAACCTGTGCCGCTGCACCGGCTACGAGAAGATCCTGGACGCCGTGAAGCTGGCCGCCGCCCGCAAGGCCGGCCGATGACGGGCACGCGGGCGACGGTCGTGGAGAACGTCGCCGTCGCCCCCGTCGCCGGCCCCGAGATCTCCAACGGCTACATCCACATCCAGGACGGACGGATCGCGGCCCTCGGCCCCGGGCCCGCGCCGGACGTCCCCGGCGCGGAACGGATCGACGGCACCGGCTGCCTGGCCACCCCCGGGCTGGTCAACACCCACCACCACCTGTACCAGTGGGCCACCCAGGGCGTCGCCCAGGACGCCACGCTGTTCGAGTGGCTCACCGCGCTGTACCAGGTGTGGGCCGCCATGGACGCCGAGGTGGTCAAGGGCGCCGCGACGGCCGGGCTCGGCTGGCTGGCGCTGTCCGGCTGCACCACCACGACCGACCACCACTACGTCTTCCCCAAGGGCCGGGGCGACCTGTTCGCCGCCGAGATCGAGGCGGCCAGGGACATCGGGGTGCGTTTTCATCCCTGCCGGGGCTCGATGGACCGGGGCGTGTCCGACGGCGGGCTGCCGCCGGACGAGGTCGTGGAGACCCTGGAGGAGATCCTCGACGCCACCGCCGAGGCCGTCGACACCTACCACGACCCCTCGCCCGGCTCGATGCTGCGGGTCGCGGTCGCGCCGTGCTCGCCGTTCTCCGTCACCGCCCGCCTGATGACCGAGTCGGCCGCGCTGGCCCGCGACAAGGGCGTGCGCCTGCACACCCACCTGTGCGAGACCCTGGACGAGGAGGAGCACTGCCTGGCGCAGATGGGCTGCGCACCGGTCGACTACATGGAGAAGCTCGGCTGGCTCGGCCCCGACGTCTGGGTCGCGCACGCCGTCCACCTGCGCGACCGCGACATCACCCGCTTCGCCGAGACCGGCACCGGCTCCGCCCACTGCCCGAGCTCCAACGGCCGTCTCGGCGCCGGCATCGCCCGCGTCTCCGAACTCCTGCGCGCCGGCGCCCCCGTGGGCCTCGGCGTGGACGGCAGCGCCTCCAGCGAGCTCACCGTCCTGTCCGGCGAGATGCGCCAGGCCCTGCTGTTCCAGCGCGCCCGCTACGGCCCCGCCGCCCTGACCGCCCGCCAGTCCCTGGAGATGGCCACCCTCGGCGGCGCCCGCTGCCTGGGCCGCGCCGACGAACTGGGCTCCCTCGAACCCGGCAAACTGGCCGACCTGGTCCTGTGGCGCGTGGACGGCTTCGCCTCCGCCGTGGCCGACCCCGTCTGCGCCCTGGTCTTCGGCCCGCCCCCGCCCATCTCCCGGGTCCTGGTGGCGGGCAAGACCATCGTCGGCGACGCCGAACTCCGCACCGTCCCCCAGGACCAGGCCGCCGCAGCCGGTACCAAGGCCCACCACCGCCTCCTGGAACTGGCCGCCACCCAGGGCCACACCGTCTCCCGGCAGGTCCACCGTTGACCCCCGCCACGCCGCGGCCGGTGTGCGGCTGGAGGGGGCCGTGACCTCGGGACATGTGCTGGTCGCACCGGACAAGTTCAAAGGGTCCCTCACCGCGGTCGAGGTGGCGGAGCGGGTGGCCGCCGGGTTCCGCGCCGTGCGGCCGGAGGTGGCGGTGGTGACCATGCCGGTGGCCGACGGCGGGGACGGAACGGTGGACGCCGCCGTCGCCTGCGGGTTCTCGCGGATGGAGGCGACGGTCACCGGGCCGGTCGGTGATCTCGTGAGAGGCGCGTACGGGCTGAGCGACGGGGTGGCGGTCGTCGAACTGGCGGAGGCGTCAGGGCTCCGGCGCCTTCCCGGGGGACGGGCGGCGCCGCTGACGGCCACCAGCGCGGGGACCGGCGACCTGATCGCGGCGGCCTTGGCGCACGGGGCGCGCCGGGTGGTGATCGGGCTCGGCGGGAGCGCCTGCACCGATGGGGGCGCGGGCATGATGCGAGCCCTCGGTGTGCGTCTGCTGGACGCGCAGGGGCACGATCTGGCGTCCGGGGGAGCCGCGCTCACCGGTCTCCACGCGCTGGACACGACGGGCTTCACCCGGCCGGACGGCGTCACGTTCGCCCTGGCGAGCGACGTGGACAACCCTCTGCTCGGGCCGGACGGCGCCGCCGCCGTCTACGCACCGCAGAAGGGGGCGAGTCCGGCGGACGTGGCCAGGCTGGAGGAAGGGCTGGCCCGGTTCGCCGACGTCGTTGAGCGCGAGCTCGGCGTCCGGGTGCGGGACGCGCCGGGGGCGGGCGCGGCCGGCGGGACGGGGTTCGCCGCGATGGCCTTCCTCGGCGCCACCTCCGGCTCGGGCATCACGCTCCTCCTGGACCTAATGGGCTTCGCGGCCCACCTCCCCGGCGCCGCCCTCGTCGTCACCGGAGAGGGAAAACTGGACGACCAGACCCTCCGCGGCAAGGCCCCCGCCGGAGTCGCCGCGGCCGCGGCCGGCGCCGGGATCCCGGTGATCGCGGTGTGCGGCCGCAACACCCTCACCCCCGGCCGCCTCCACCAGGCGGGCATCGCCCAGGCATTCGACCTCGCCGCCATCGAGCCCGACCCGGAACGCAGCATGACCCAGGCCGGCCCCCTGCTGGAACGGCTGGCCGCCACCATCGCCACCCAGTGGCCGACCCCATCAGTCAGGGAGTGGAGCCGATGAGCGCGTTCGACCTGGTCGTGCGGTCCCGCCGGGCCGTGACCCCGGACGGCGAGCGCCCGCTGGCCGTGGCCGTCCAGGACGGGAGGATCGCCGCGCTGGCCCCGTACGACGAGCCACCCGAGGCGGCCGTGCGGACGGACCTCGGGGACACCTGCCTCCTCCCCGGCCTCGTCGACACGCACGTGCACGTCAACGAGCCGGGACGCACCGAATGGGAGGGCTTCGCCACCGCCACCAGAGCCGCCGCCGCCGGCGGCGTGACCACGATCGTGGACATGCCCCTCAACTCCCTGCCCCCCACGGTGGACGCCGCGGCCCTGGCGGTGAAACGAAAGGCCGCCGCCGGCCAGTGCGCGGTCGACGTCGGCTTCTGGGGCGGGGCGATCCCGGGGAACGTCCCCGCCCTGCGGCCGTTGCACGAGGCGGGGGTCTACGGGTTCAAGTGCTTCCTGTCCCCGTCCGGAGTGGACGAGTTCCCGCCCCTGGACGACGCCGGCCTGCGCGCCGCCCTCACCGAGATCGCGGCGTTCGACGGCCTCATGGTGGTGCACGCCGAGGACCCGGCCCTGCTCACCGAACCCACAGGCCCGGGATACGCCGAGTTCCTCGGCTCCCGGCCGGGGGAGTCCGAGCGCCGGGCCGTGGAGAGGGTCATCGACGCCGCCCGGGACACCGGCGCCCGGGTCCACATCCTGCACGTCTCGTCCGCCTCCTGCCTGGACCCCCTGGAGGCGGCCAGGCGGGACGGGGTGCGGATCACCGCCGAGACCTGCCCCCACTACCTGACCCTCACCGCCGACCAGGTCCGCGGCCCCGAGTTCAAGTGCTGCCCCCCGATCCGCGACGGCGGCAACCGCGACGCCCTCTGGGAGGGCCTGGACCGAGGCGTGCTCGACTGCGTCGTCTCCGACCACTCCCCGTCCACCCCCGACCTCAAGGTCCCCGACTTCGCCGCCGCCTGGGGCGGCATCTCCTCCCTCCAGCTCGGCCTCCCCGCCGTCTGGACCGAGGCCAGGGAACGCGGCCACGCCCCGGCCCGCGTGGTGGAATGGATGTCCGCCCGCACGGCCGCCCTGGCCGGCCTCACCGCCAAGGGCGCCATCGCCACAGGCAGGGACGCCGACCTGGTCGCCTTCGACGACACCGCCGAGTTCACCGTGGACGCCGCCCACCTGCGCCACCGCAACCCGATCACCGCCTACCACGGCCGAACCCTGACCGGTGTGGTCCGCGCGACCTGGCTCCGCGGCCGTCCAGTGACCGACGCCACCCAGCCGTTTGGAGACCTCCTGTGACCCATCTTCGCCCGCCGGGCACCACCGACGGCCGGCGCCCGTCGCGCGGCCGCGAGGCCGGTGACCGCACGTGAGCGACGTCGGCAGGCTGCCCGACCTGGCGTCCCGCGCGTACGGCGGGTCGGTACTCGCCGCCAGCGACGAGTCGTTCGCCGAGCGCCAGTCGCTCATCCTCCCCGGCGCCTCCACCTTCCGCCCGCACACCTTCGGCGCCCGGGGCCAGGTCTACGACGGCTGGGAGACCCGCCGCCGCCGCGACCCCGGCCACGACTGGGCGATCATCCGCCTGGGCCTGCCCGGTATCGTCCGCGGCGTCGTCGTCGACACCGCCTGGTTCACCGGCAACCACCCCGCCTTCGCCTCCGTGGAGGCCTGCGCCGCCGACGGCCACCCCACGGTGGCCGAAGTCCAGCACGCCACCTGGACGGAGATCGTCCCGAAGAGCCCCCTCACCGGCGACACCGCCCACGAGTTCGCCGTGGAACACCCCCACCGCGTCACCCACCTGCGCCTCAACATCCACCCCGACGGCGGCGTCGCCCGCCTCCGGGCTCACGGCGAGGTGATCCCCGACCCGGCCCGCTACGAGGGCCTCACCACCGACCTCGCCGCCCTGGAGAACGGCGGCCTCGTCATCGCCTGCTCCAACGAGTTCTACTCCTCGCCGTCCAACGTCCTCGCCCCCGGCCTCCCCCGCACCCAGGCCGAAGGCTGGGAGACCGCCCGCCGCCGCGACGACGGAAACGACTGGCTGATCATCCGCCTGGGCCTCCCCGGCGTGATCCACCTGGCCGAACTGGACACCACCAACCTCGTCTACAACGCCCCCGCCTCCGCCACCCTCACCGCCACCCACCTCCAGCCAGGCGCCCCCCTCGAAGACGCCTCCTGGTTCCCCCTCCTGGAGAAAACCCGCCTCCAGCCCGACACCCGCCACCACTTCCGCCTGCCAACCCCACCCCCCGCCACCCACGTCCGCCTGGACATCCACCCCGACGGCGGCCTGGGCCGCCTCCGCCTGCACGGCACCCCGTCCCCATGACGAGGCCCGGCCGCGCCACGATGCGGCCCGGCCGGGAATCGACGCGTCAGTCGCTGCTGAAGATCCCGTCGCGGAACAGCTCGTCGACGGAGTTCACGCTGCCGGAGCGCAGCAGCCACACCTCAAGCCGGTTGAGGCTGGCGCACGACATGATGCGCGTCCGAGCGTCCTCGGAGACATGAAGCTCACGACCCGTCAGAACCATCAGCAGGGCCTCGGCCACGCCCTCCAGGCGTCCCTCGGCCTTCCCTTCGGCCTTCCCCTCGGCCTTCCCCTCCAGGCGTCCCTCGGCCTTGCCCTCCCGCTTGCCTTCCTCTAGCCCCGCCGCGCGGCCCTTGCCGAAGTGCTCGCGGGCGAACGGGCTGTAAACGGGCCAGTCGGTGGATGACATGATCTCCTCCAGGGTGCGCCGTGCGGCCTTCGACTGCGGAGCGTGTTCGGGTGGCGACCTTGGCGTCACCACAGACCACCAGGACGGTGACCGGGCAGTCCAGCCGCAGCCAGAGAGCCGCGGCGTACCGGGCCAGCGCACGCCTCTTGGACTCCCTGATCTCCTGCTGGATCTCGACGACGATGCCGTGCACCGGCTCACGCCGGGTACCGAGCACGATCACCGTGTCGGCGTGGAAGTCCACGGACGGCCGGTCGTTGAAGTCGCTCCCGGCCAGCTCCACCGGAGCGTTGCAGGGAAGCGGTATGTCGAGCTGTTCCCGGAGGAGCTCCACGGCGAACTCGGGCCGGTTCCGGAACAGTGAATTGAGAGTGTCGTGTACAGCGGATGGCATGTCACGGGAAGTTAGCAGGGGAACACTTTACGTGACGGGGTTTCGCGTTCGGCGGCGGTGATCGGACCGGACCCGGTGCGTCAGTGCCAGATGGTGATGCGGGTGCCGGCGGGGGCCTGGCCGAGGGGGTTTTCGGCGATGACGGCGCCGGAGCCGGCGATGCGGCGGACCTTTACCTGGAAGCCTGCCTGGCGGAGTTCCAGGGTGGCGTCTCTGATGCTCTTGAAGCGGACGTCGGGGATGGCGACCAGGGTCTGGCCGGGCTGGACGTTGTCGTCGCGTTCCCAGGGCCAGCGGAAGCCTGTGTCGGGGCCCTTGGAGCAGGTCAGCTGGACCTGCTGGCCGGCTGTGACCTCGGCACGGGGGGCGGGGTTCTGGGCGATCACGGTGCCGGGCTGGGCGTCGTCGACCTGCTGGACGACGGTGGGGGTGAAGCCCTTCTGGCGGAGGAAGGCGTCGGCCTGGTCGCACTGCATCTCGCTGACGTCGGGCATCAGCTGGCCGGCGCTGAGGACGAGGCCGACCTTGCCGCCCTCGCGGACCTTGGTGCCCACCTGGGGGCTGGTGCGCAGGACCAGGCCGCGTTGCACGGTGTCGCTCGGGACCTTGCTGACCGAGCCGGCGGTCAGGCCGGCTTCGGAGATCTTGGCGCGGGCCTCGGCCTCGGTGAGGTTCACGACGTTGGGGACGGCGATCTTGACGGGGCCGGACGACGGGACCAGCGTGATGGCCGAGCCGCTCAGCACCTCGCGGCCCGCCGCGGGGTCGGTGCGCAGCACCTTGCCCTCACCGAGCTTGCTGTCGTGCTCGGCGGGGCCGACCTTCACCTCGAACCCGCGCTTGGCGGCCTCGGCCTTGGCGACCGTGAGGTTCATGCCGAGCAGGTCGGGGACCTTGTCGTAGCGGCCCTCGGAGAACCACCACCCGGTCCCCACGATGGCGCCGATCATCACCACGGCCAGCGCGACCAGGAACCAGTTGGGGCGCAGTCGCCGGGACTCCCGCGGCGGCCGGAGCGGCGCGGGCGGCGCGGTCAGCAGGTCGGCCGCGGGATGGATCAGCGTCGGGTTGGCGGGCGGGGCATGCCCCGCCGGGCCGGCCGGGACGGCGTGCCGCGCGGGGACACCGCCGCCGGCGGGCAGGGTGCGGTGGGCGTCCACGGCGGCGACCAGCAGCGCGGTGGCGTCGGGCGGGCGCCGGTCGGGCTCGCGGTCGGTGGCGGCCAGCACAAGGGCGTCCAGCCGCGGCGGCGTGTCGGGCACCAGCGCCGACGGGGCGGGCACCCGGTCGTGCACGTGGCGGTACGCCACCGACATGGGGTTCTCCGCCTCGTACGGCTGCCGGCCGGTCAGCAGCTCGTACAGCATCACCCCGGCCGCGTAGACGTCGCTGCGCGCGTCGGTGTGCCCGGCGGTGACCTGCTCGGGCGACATGTACGCGATGGTGCCGATCATGACGCCGGTACGGGTCTGGTGGCTGCCGCCCTCGATGGCCCGCGCCAGCCCGAAGTCCACGACCTTGACCCGGCCGTCGTCGGTGAGCAGGACGTTCTCCGGCTTGACGTCGCGGTGCACCATGCCCGCCTGATGGGCCGCGCCGAGCGCCGCCAGCACCGGGATCATGATCTCCAGCGCCTCGCGGGCGGGCAGCCGGGTGCGGCGGCGCAGCACGTCGCGCAGCGTGCTCCCCGGCACGTACTCCATGGAGAGGTACACGTGGTCGCCGTCGGTGCCCTGGTCGAAGACGTGCACCACGTTCGGGTGCGACAGGCTCGCCACGGACTTGGCCTCGCCGATGAACCGCCGCACGAAGTCGGGGTCCTCGGCCAGCGAACGATGCATGACCTTCAGGGCCACCGTGCGGTCGAGGCGGATGTCCAGCGCCAGGTAGACCGCCGCCATCCCACCCCGGGCGACCCGGGACTCAACGCGGTAGCGCCCGTCCAGCAGCCGCCCTACGAGGGGATCCGCAACCGTCGTGTCCACAGGAGTGAGTTTACGGGCGGTTTGCCAGGCTGAGGGTGGGGTCATCCCAAACCGATGCCGACATGTTTCCCCACCCCAGCTCAGCGATCCCGGTCGGCCGGCGCGACCGCCGGCGAGGACGCCTCAGCGTACCGGCGGCGGGGGATCCTGCCCGCCAGGCGCGCCCGGCGACCGGCCACGACGGCGTCGCGCATGGCCGCCGCCATGAGGCCGGGCCGCTTGGCCCGGGTGACCGCGCTGGCCAGCAGCACCGCGTCACAGCCGAGCTCCATCGCCAGTGCGGCGTCGCTGGCCGTGCCGATGCCGGCGTCCAGGATCACCGGCACGCCGGCCGCCTCGACGATGAGCTCGATGTTGTGCGGGTTGCGGATGCCGAGGCCGGACCCGATGGGGGAGCCGAGCGGCATGACGGCCGCGCACCCCGCCTGCTCCAGCCGCCGGGCCAGCGCCGGGTCGTCCCCGATGTACGGCAGCACGGTGAAGCCGTCGGCCACCAGCCGCTCGGCGGCGTCGAACGTCTCGATGGGGTCGGGCAGCAGCGTGCGCTCCTCGCTGATCACCTCGAGCTTCACCCACGACGTGCCGAGCGCCTCGCGGGCCAGCCGCGCGGTGAGCACGGCCTCCCCGGCGGTGAAACACCCCGCGGTGTTGGGCAGCACCTTGATGCCCCGCTCGCGCAGCACGTCCAGCACCGACCCCTGGGCGGCGGGGTCCAGGCGGCGCATGGCCACCGTGGTGATCTCGGTGCCGGACGCCTCCAGCGCGCGGTCCAGCACGTCCAGGGACGGCGCGCCGCCGGTGCCCATGATGAGGCGGGAGCCGAACTTCTCCCCGCCCAGGATCAGCGTGTCGTCGTCCGTCATGTCCGCCTTCCCGTACACCTGTTCAGCCACCCTGCACCGCCGTCAGCACCTCGACGCGGTCGTTCTCGCCGAGCGCGGTCGACTCCCAGTCGCCGCGCCGGACCACCTCGTCGTTCAGCGCCACCGCCACCCCGCCCGCGGCGGGGGTCAGCTGCCGTACGGCCTGCCCGACCGTGGTGCCGTCAGGCAGATCGCGGGCCTTGCCGTTGATCGTCACCTTCATATGCCTTTACGGGGCGCGTCCCGGCCGAGGGGCCGGGGACGGCGCCCCATCCTCCTTGCCGTCTGTTCAGGGGTACGGGTGCGCGGCCCGGCCGGCGAACCGCATGGGCGAGCAGATGGCCGCCACCGGCGGGTCGCCCTCGGGACGCCCGCCCGCGAGCTCGCCCGCCACGTGCTCGGCGGTCAGCGGGGCCAGCAGGACGCCGCCGCGGTGGTGCCCGGTGGCGAGCATCAGGCCGGGCAGGGACGTGGGGCCGATCACCGGGAGGTTGTCCGGCGTGCCGGGGCGCAGGCCGGCGAAGGTGTCCACCACCTCCAGCTCGGTGATGCCCGGCACCAGCTCGCGGGCGTCGCGCAGCAGCTCGTACAGCCCGCCCGCGGTCACCCGGGTGTCGAACCCCATCTCCTCCTGCGAGGCGCCGAGCACGACCTCGCCGTCCCCGCGCGGCACGAGATACGCCGACGAGCCGTGCACCACGCCGCGCACGCAGTGCCCGAGGAACCCCGGCGCGCCGCGCAGCCGCATGATCTGCCCCTTGACCGGCCGCACCGGGGGCAGCACGCCCGGCGGCAGCCCCTCCAGCGCGCCGGACCACGCTCCGGCCGCGAGCACGACGTGGTCCGCGTGGACCGTCCCGCCGCCCTCCAGCCGCACGCCCCGCGCCGCGCCGCCCTCGGTCGTCACCCCGGTCACCCGCGCGGGCACCAGCGTCACCCCGCGCCGCCCGGCGGCGGCCAGCAGGGCGGCGACGACCCGGCGCGGGTCCACCCAGGCGTCCCCCGCGGCCAGGATGCCGCCGCGCACCGACGGGGCCAGCATCGGCTCGGCCCGGCGGCACTCGCGGCCGGTGAGCCGTTCCACCGGCAGTCGCAGCTTGTCCATGAAGTCCGCCAGCTCGCCGAGCGCCGTCACGTCGTCGGCGCCGAACGCCACGGCCAGGGTGCCGTCCGACCGGTGGTCGACGTCCATGCCGGACTCGGCGGACAGCTCGGCGGCGAACGCGGGCCACCGGGCCAGGGACGCCATGCCGAGCCGCAGCAACGGCTCCTCGGTGTAGGTCACCTCGCTCACCGGGGCGAGCATCCCGGCCGCCGCGTGGGTGGCGCCCGACCCGGGGGAGGGGTCGGCGACGACGACGGACAGGCCGAGCGCGGCGGCGCGCCAGGCGACGGACAGGCCGATGAGCCCGCCTCCGGCGACGCACACGTCGGCCCGGTAGGTCCCGGAGGCCATGGCGGCACCGTCTGCGTGCGGCACGTTCACGTGGGTCCCGCTCCCTTCGCCGGTATGATCCGGATCAGGTCTCTGGCGGTCGAGGGCCGATGAGCCCTCCTCTCAGCCCGGTCTCGCCGGACTCCCGCGCGTACTGGATGGCACCAGCCTATTCCTGCCCTCCTACGGCATGCGCACCCGGTTGAGTAGTCTCATTACCGCGCGTGCAGGGTGGTGAGCCAATTTGTTATCAAATCGCCGTTGGCAAGTTACCGGCCCGGCCGCTTAGGGTCGAGTTGTGAATCATGTCGCGGTAGTAGGCGCCGGGCTGGCCGGTGTGCGGAGTGTCGAGGCGCTACGGGCCCGAGGATTCAAGGGACGCATCACCCTGATCGGGGAGGAGTCCCATCGTCCCTACGATCGGCCCCCCCTTTCCAAAGCGGTGCTGCAGGGAGATCTGGACTCGACGGTCGTCGACTCCGACTTCGGCTCGCTCGACGTCGACCTGCGGCTCGGCGTCGCGGCCAAAGGGCTGCACGAGGGCACGCTGGAGACGACCGAGGGCGAGCTGGAGTTCGACGGCCTGATCATCGCGACCGGCGCGACGCCGATACGGCTGCGCGGCGAGGGCCCGCAGCACGTGCTGCGCACCATCGACGACGCCCTCACCCTGCGGGAGCTCATGACGTCCGGCACCAAGGTCGTGATCGTCGGCGCCGGCTGGATCGGCGCGGAGGTCGCGACGGCGGCCCGCCGGGCCGGCTCCGAGGTCGTGGTCGTGGAGGCCGCGACGTCGCCGCTGGCCACGGCGCTCGGCCGCGAGGTCGGCTCCCGCACCGCCGCGTGGTACGCCGAGGCGGGTATCGAGCTGCGGCTCGGCACCATGGTCGGCTCGGTCGACCCGGGCGGGCTGACCATGATGGACGGCACGTGGATCCCCGCCGACGTGGTGGTGACCGGCGTCGGCGTGCGGCCCAACGTGGCGTGGCTCGCCGGGTCGGGCGTCGAGCTGAACAACGGCATCGTGGTCGACGAGCACCTGCGCACGTCCATGCCGGGCGTGGTCGCGGTGGGCGACTGCGCCAACTGGTGGTCGCGCCGCTTCGGCCGCCGCCTGCGGGTCGAGCACTGGGACACCGCGCTGCACGCGCCGGAGACCGCCGTGGCCACCATGCTCGGCGGCACCGCCGTGTACGACCCGGTGCCCTACTTCTGGTCCGAGCAGTTCGGCCGCATGCTGCAGTACGCCGGGCACCACGACGGCGCGCGGCTGGTGCTGCGCGGCGACCCGGACGCCGACGCCAAGTGGGCGGCGTGCTGGCTGACCGGCGACGACCGGCTGGCGGCCATCCTGACCGTCGACCGGCCGCGTGATCTGGTCCAGGGCCGCCGCCTCGTCGAGGGCGGGCAAAGACTCGACGTCGATCGCTTGAGGGACCCCGCGACACCCTTGCGCGACTGTACATGACCTCTCTGGGGTGTTTGCGGAGTCCCGGGACGTGGTAATTGTGGTTTCGTGACGCTTTCTGTTGCGCAGATCGACCGGGAAACCGACCAGTTAGTGGGCGAATGGCTCCCCCTCACCGAGGTGGGCAGACGGCTCGGGCTCAGCACCGGCCGCGCCAAGCAGCTTCTGAAGGACAAGAAGCTGATAGGAGTCCGCCGGGGCGGTCCCGAGCCGGAGGTTCCGGCCGTGTTCATCCACCGCGACGACGTGGTCAAGGGCCTCCCGGGCACCCTGACCGTCCTGTCGGACGCGGGGTACGACGACGTGGAGGCCCTGCGGTGGCTCTTCACGTCCGACGATTCCCTGCCGGGGGCGCCGATCGACGCGATCGTCGCGGGCCGGCACACCGAGGTGAAGAGGCGTGCCCAGGCGCTCGCTTTCTGACGCCAGGCTCTACCTCTGCACCGACGGACGTCGCGCGCGGGGCGACCTGGAACCCTTCCTGGACGCCGTGCTCGGCGCGGGCGTGGACATCGTGCAGCTCCGCGAGAAAGGCCTGGAGGCCGGCGAGGAGCTCGCACTGCTGGAGGTGTTCCGCGCTGCCTGTGACCGGCACGGAGCGCTGCTGGCGGTGAACGACCGGGCCGACGTCGCGTACGCGGCCGGCCCGGACGTGCTCCACCTCGGCCAGGACGACCTCCCGGTCTCCGTCGCGCGCGCGATCGTCGGCCAGGACATGCTCATCGGCCGCTCCACCCACGCCTCCGCAGAGGCGTCGGCCGCGGCCGTGGAGGACGGCGTCGACTACTTCTGCTGCGGCCCGGTGTGGCCCACCCCCACCAAGCCCGGCAGATCGGCCCCCGGCCTGCCCTTGATCGACCAAGCGGCAGCCCTGGAGACCGACCGCCCGTGGTTCGCCATCGGCGGCATAGACCTCACCACCCTCGACGAGGTCATGTCCCACGGCGCCACCCGCGTAGTAGTCGTCCGCGCCATAACCGACTCCGACAACCCCGCCGCCATCACCAAGGAGTTCCTCCGCCGCCTGCACACGGCCTGAGCGGCCGTGTGCAGGCGGGAGCCTTGGCACGGGAGCACCCCCTCCCGCCCCCCTGTCGCTGCACTTCCGCCCCGCACGCCCGCTCCCGCCCCCATGCGCCCCACCCCGGTCGCTCTCCAGGACGGCGCCGCGACGGCGAGACGCGGCGCGGCGAAATCGGCGCCGCCGTACGGCGGATAATCCGGCGTGGGCGTGGCGCCGGTGAAATGGTCCTCGCGGGAGGCCGCGCTCCGCGCGAAGGGCGCAAGGGCTGTGCCTGTGCGGGGGACACCCCCGCACCCCCGGCCCTGCCGGGCTCATGGTGCTCCCCCCACGACGCGTTCCGCCGGGCCGGTGTCCCGCCGTATGACGGCGCCGTGTTCACCGTCCGCCCTCCCGCCGACCCGGCGCCGGTAAGACAAACCCGACGGGTGCTTCGGCGGCGCCTTTCGGCGCCCCGCCGGTTCACCCCCCACGGCCCCGCGCGGTCCCCCCGCCATCAAGACCTCACCTATCTGGCGCCGCAGCGGCGAGACGTGGGGCGGCGAATCCGGCGCCGCCTTACGGCGGTTAACCCGGGGTGTGCGGGCGCCGCCTGACATGGTCCTTGCAGAGGGCGCGCTCCGCGCGAAAGGCGCAAGGGCTGTTTTCATGCGGTGGGACACCCCCGGGCCTGCCGGGCTCCTTGTGCCCCGCCGCTACTAAGGAGTTGCTCCGCCGTCTGCACACGGCCTGAATGGCCGTGGGCGGACGGGGAGTCTTTGCGTGGCTGGGGGCTCTTTGGACGGCGCCGCGACGGCGGAGCGTTGTACGTGAATCCGGCGCTGCCGTACGGCGATGCACCCAAGGTCGTGCGGTGGCATAGTCCTTGCAATGGCGCGCTTCGCGCGAAAGGCGCACGGGCTGTTCTTATGCGGGGGACCCTCCGCACCCCTGGCCTGCCGGGCTCGTCGTTCCCCGTTGCGACCCATCCCGGTGGGGTGTGTCCCCGCCGTCCGGGCGGCGCCGAGATGGCCACTCGATGTCCCACCGCCCCGTTGCCGAAGGAAGACCTCGGCGGCCTCGGCCGTAGACGCGGCGACAGGTCGCGCTGCGCGGTCACGTGAGGTGAGATGGGGGGAGGTGACGTCCCTGGAAGTGGTGCAACTCCTGGGGATCTACTTGAAGGGTCTCGATGGCCGGCCGGCTGGCACCGAGGGCGGCGCGGTCATGATCACGGCAGCGGAATTCACACCGCCTGACGGGACGTCACTTGGGTGAGGTGATCTGCCGTGGGGAGGTTGTGGGTTCCCGGGGCGCCGCCGCTCGTGCGCGGGCGGTGCGTCGCAGGGGAGTTGGATGGGCGCTGATGCCAAGCTCGGACACGACAACGGGTGAGCCAGATCACGCCTACCGGATAGGGGTTGCTCCTGTGTTCACCGCCAAGATCACAGCTGTCCCTGGCCGATCATGTGCGGAATCGCCTATAGGAAAAGAACGCGGGACCGGCCGCCGTACAGCGGTGCCAGGTGGGGCGGATCTCCCGGCGGGGATGTGGGTGGGTGTCGCTCGGGTGGGACGTGGTGGGGTTTCTCGCCGTGCTGGTCTCGCCGTCGCGGCACAGCCGGAACGGTGCGATACATCCCACCGGGATGTGTCGCGGCGGGTCACGATGAGCCCGGCAGGCTTGGGGGTGCGGGGGTGTCCCCCGCAGGACACAGCCCTTGCGCCTTTCGCGCGGAGCGCGCCCTCTGCAAGGACTATGTCTGGCGGCGCTCGCACCCCCCGGGTTTACCGCCGTACGGCGGCGCCGATTTCGCCGCGCCGCGTCTCGCCGTCGCGGCGCCGTTCTGGAGAGTGACCGGGTGGGGTGGCGCTGCGAGGACCGTGTGAGGCGGCGCCCGCACCCTCCGGGGTTGCCGCCGTATGGCGGCGCCGATTTCGCCGCGTCTCGCCGTCGCGGCGCCGTCCTGGAGAGTGACCGGGTGGGAACGGGGTGGGAGGTAGCTCTGACGGGGGTGCAGTGGCGGCGGGGTGGGGGCAGGTGTGACGGGGGTGCGGTGGCGGTGGGGTGGGGGAGGGGGGGTTAGCTGCGGCGGGAGGTGGCGGCTATGGCTAGGTCGGTTAGGGCTTGGTGGGATTGGGGGGTTAGGGGGGCGTGGTCTAGGGAGGTCAGGGCGTCGTAGAGGTATTGCTTGATCATTTCTTCGCTGGCGGTCAGGGCGCCGGTGTCCTCGATGATTTGGCGTAGGCGGGACAGGCCCTCGTCGTCCAGGGCGGGGTCGCCCAGGAGGCGGTGGACGTCGGCGGACTGGGCGGGGGTCGCGGCGGCCAGGGTGCGGGCCACCAGCATGGTGCGCTTGCCTTCGCGGAGGTCGTCGCCGGCGGGCTTGCCGGTTTCGGCGGGGTCGCCGAAGACGCCGAGGACGTCGTCGCGCAACTGGAACGCAATGCCGACCTTGTGGCCGTACTCGACGCACAGGCGGTCGATCCACGGGCCCTGCTCACGGGCGGCGAGCACCAGGCCGAGGCGCAGGGGCTGCTCCACCGAGTACTTGCCGCTCTTGTGGAGCGCTACCCGCAGGGCGCTGTCGAACGTGCCGCCGCCCTGGGCCTGCTCCAGCAGGTCGAGGTACTGGCCGCACATCAGCTCGGTGCGCATGCGGTCGTGCACGGGCTGGGCGGCGGCGATCGCCTCATCGGGCAGCCCGCTGGTGCGCCACATCTCGCCCGACCACACCAGCAGCAGGTTGCCCAGCAGCACCGCGGCGCCCTCGCCGAACTGCCGCCCCGAGCCGTGCCACCCGGACGCCTCGTGCAGCGCCTGGAAGCGGCGGTGCGCCGACGGCTTGCCGCGGCGCAGGTCGCTGGCGTCCATGACGTCGTCGTGGATCAGCGCGCTGGCCTGCAGCAGCTCCAGTGAGGCGGCGGCCGTGAAGATCGCCGGATCGTCGTCGCCACCGGCCCCGCGCCATCCCCAGTAGCAGAACGCCGGGCGCAGCCGCTTGCCCCCCGCCAGGAAGTCCTCCGCGGTCTCGAGCAGCGGCGCCAGCTCGGGCGCGCTGACCAGGGGACGCTGCCGGTCGACGAACGCCCGCAGCCGGGCGTCCACTTCGGAGCGCAGGGCGTCCGACACGGCGAAGGAAGTGGTCATGTTCCGAGACTAATGTCCCTGTCGCCGCGACCTGCCCCACGGGGCGCCCCCTGTCACCGCCTACCGGACCCGAGCCTTTGAAGTGAGGGCCACGTATCGGGGCCGCGGTACGGGCCGGAGCCGGGGATCCACCTGTAGCCTGGGACCCATGGCTTTGGGTCGTTCTTCCGTCCTGCCGGGCCGCGTGCCCACCGTCCGCGAGCTCCTCGCCGACGGGGACCGGTCTTTCTCGTTCGAGTTCTTCCCCCCGAAGACCGACACCGGGGAGCGGCAGCTGTGGCGCGCGATCCGCGAGCTGGAGGCGCTGCGCCCCACGTTCGTCTCGGTCACCTACGGCGCGGGCGGCTCCACCAGGGACCGCACGGTCGACATCGTCGAGCGCCTCGCGCACGAGACTACGCTCACCCCCGTGGCCCACTTCACCGCGGTGGACCACTCGCTGCGTGAGCTGCGCCACCTGATCGGCAGGTTCGCCGACGCCGGGGTGCGCAACATCCTGGCCGTCCGGGGCGACCCGCCCGGTTCCGACCCGCTCGCCGAGTGGGTCGCGCATCCCGAGGGGGTGCACTACGCCGAGGATCTCGTTCGGCTGATCCGTCAGGCCGGGGAGTTCTGCGTCGGCGTGGCCGCGTTCCCGTACCGGCATCCGAGGTCGCCGTCGGTGGAGTCCGACACCGACTACTTTGTCAGGAAGTGCCGGGCGGGCGCTGATTACGCCATCACCCAGATGTTCTTCCGCGCCGAGGACTACCTGCGCCTGCGCGACCGCGTGGCGGCCCAGGGCTGCGACACCCCGATCATCCCCGGCATCATGCCCGTCACCCAGATGAGCACCATCGCCAGGTCGGAGAAGCTCTCGGGCGCCCCGTTCCCCTCCGAGGTGGCCGACCGCTTCGAGGCCGTCGCCGACGACCCCGCCGCCGTCCGCGCCCTCGGCATCGAACACGCCGCCGAGCTGTGCCAGACCCTGCTGGACGAGGGCGCCCCCGGCATCCACTTCATCACCTTCAACAAGTCCAGCGCGACCCGCGAGGTCTACCAGGCCCTCTCGCCGTCCCGCCGCCCCAGCGCCACCGCCGTCGTCTAGCGGTCCACGGAGACGTCGCCGCCGCCCGGGAGAAGGCCGGAGACCGCCGTGCCGCGGTGAACGGCTTGCCCGCGGGGCCGTGGACCGGCCGGGCGCGCGGCCTGCGGAAGGCCGCGATGATGGGGAGGCGCCCCGTGGAACAGCGCGCCGGGCCGAGCAACGTGCCCGCGGGGGGAGCGCGCCGGGTCGAGCGACGTGCCCGTGAGGGAAGCGCACTGGGCCGAGCAGTGTGCCCGTGTGGGGGGGAGCGCGCCGGGTAGAGCAATGTGCCGCTGGTGGAGCACGCCAGGTCGAGGAGCGTGCCCGTGGGGGAGCGCACTGGGCCGAGCAGTGTGCTCATGTGGGGGGAGCGCGCCGGGTAGAGCAGTGTGCCGCTGGCGGAGCACGCCGGGTCGAGGAGCGTGCCCGTGGGGGAGCGCGCTGGTTGAGAAACGCGCCGGTTGAGTGGCGCACCCGGGAGAAACGCGCCTGTGGGGGATCGTCCTGCCTGTAGGGGAACGTCCCGGGGG
Source organism: Sphaerisporangium aureirubrum (assembly GCF_042658925.1). Lineage (NCBI taxonomy): Bacteria > Bacillati > Actinomycetota > Actinomycetes > Streptosporangiales > Streptosporangiaceae > Sphaerisporangium > Sphaerisporangium aureirubrum. The sequence continues at coordinate 21,808 of NZ_JBHSRF010000067.1, read as the reverse complement.
ACAGGTGTGGTGGTTCAGCCTGCGAGGGGTGCGCGGACCGGGAGGGTGGACTGGCCGGGGACGCCGAGGATCTCTTCGACGACGCGGACGAAGGTGTCGGCCTCGGTGATGAGCTCGTCGGCGTCGCGGGCCGACACCGCGCGGACCATGCCGGCCTCGGCGGCGGCGCGCTTGGTGGCGCTGACGGCGAAGTAGGCGGCCCACTGGGCCAGGCGCGGCTCGGCCTCGGGGAGCAGTTCCCAGGCGCTGCGCAGGCGGCGCCTGCGGCCGTCCATCGGGCGGGGGAGTGCCGCGATGATCGCGGCGGCGGCGCGCAGCGCCGCCAGGTGCGCGGAGACGTACCGCTCGGCGGCTATGGATGCCGCGGCGGCGTCCGCGAGGCAGGAATGCGCGTCGGCCAGGTGCGCGCGCACGGTCTGGGAAACCCGGGGGCCTTCTCCGGACGTTCGAGTCATGTCACCCTCCTTGGGGTCGTGACCCCGGCGGTCACCGCCGGCGAGAAACACAGTCGCAGATTCCACCGACAATTCAGATGGCCCTGCATTTCGTGGTCGCTCGGACGTTCGCTCCTCGCTCTCTCCCCGAGGCACGCCCCGTGCCGCGGGCCCGCGATTCCTTTCCGCCTTTTCCGTCTGTCTCGTCGCGCGCGTGCGTATCGTGGTGGACGGGCCGGGGTGCCCGCCCAGGGCCGGACGAGGAGCTTCCCCTCTCCCCGCCCGGCCGACGCCACTTGGCCGAGGCCGCCGACGGCCGTCGCCAATAGGTGAGGGCGGGCCGCGAGTCCCACCCTCACGGTATCGAACATAGATTCGATGCGCGGGTGTGTCAAGCAACACGCGAACATGAGTTCGATCGCGTGATCGGCCGTCTCCGGGGCTCGCCGTGCCGCTTCGCGTCCTCCCGCCTGATGCCTTGACTAAAGACCCATGAATGGTGAACTTCGGCCCCTGCCTCCAGGAATGGCCGATGCCTGACTCTGTTCATGGAACGGCCGGTGATCGGGAAACTGGGCCCGGGCTTTCCCTCCCTTTCTCCTACGGGAGGACCCATGTTCAAGGCATCCGAGAACGTCACCGCCAATCAGCAGACGATTCTCACCGACCAGGAAACGATCCTCGGCAATCAGCGAGTGATCGTGAAGAACCAGGAGAAGCTCGACACCGTGCTGGGCGACCAGGCCACGATCGAAACCAACCAGGCACGCATCCTGGCCGGCCAGGACATGATCGCCAAGTCCCTGCAGGAGCTGCTCGCCAGGCAGCGGGACGAGGTGTGCGATCACCGGTGACCCGCGGGACGCAGCGCCGTGGACCTGACGGTGGGCGATCTCCGGGGTGCTCAGCGTTCCGGGCGCCCTGATCGGATGACGGAGCCGTGGACGGCGCGGGCCGCGGGCGGCGCCGCGCCGTCCGGTGTGTCAGCGGCGGAACTTGCCGCGGACGTGCACGGGGACGCCGGTGCCGAGCATGCCGGGAAGGATCTCCGCGACGTGCATGGGCAGGCGTACGCAGCCGTGTGAGGCGGGGTAGAGCGGTACCGACAGCGCGCCGTGCAGCGCGATGCCGCCGTTGAAGAAGATCGGGTTGTACAGCTGGCCCAGGTAGGACTTGTGCCAGCCGGGCCGTCGCCATGTCGTCTTGAAGTTCCCCGTGGGCGTCCGGGCGTCGCCGCAGAACCTCTGCTCGCGACCCTGCCAGACGGCCGTCTCGCAGTAAGGGATGCCGCTGCCGGAGGAGATGTGCGTGATGAGCTTCACCAGCCCTTCGTCGTAGAGCACGGCGATCTGCTTGGTGAGGTTCACCTCCACCCGGTCCGGCTTGCCGCTCGGGACCAGCACCTTGGGCGCCTTGGGATTCTCCAGGGCGTTCCACGTGCGGGAGGAGATGGTGCTGGTGGGCGTGATGCCCTGCACCTTCTGGAACGCCCAGACGGCGGACTGCGTGGTCCCCCCGTACTTGGCGTCGATCTTGCCGGGCACGTAGCCCAGCTCGCGCAGCCGGGTCTGCAGGGCCTTGACCGCCGCGCCCTTCGCGCCGAGCTTCAGCCGCCGGCCCGGCGCCGTGAACGGCGTCGGCGCCAGCGCCGGGCTCGCGGACGCCACCTGGAAGGTGACCGCCGCGCCCGCGGCCGCGCGCGCCGTCGCGGTGGCCGGGACCGGTGCGGCCGAGGCCGCCGTCCCGCCCGCGAGGAGCACGGCCGTCGCGGTCATCGCCGCCGCGGCGGCGAGCCGCGTTCCAACCCCCATGTCGGTTTTCCTTTCCCCTTCTCCATGATCTGGTCAACGGACATTAGCGCACCGATCATGACCGAACGCGCTCTGTTCCGCAGATGTAATCAATGGCCCATCTCTCGTCATGGTGTTTAGAGTGTGCGGATGCCAGAAAAGTTGCATCCGAGCGTGGTGAGGGTGTCCGCGGCGCTGCGCGGCCTGGGTGTGGAGGGCGAGGTCGTGGTTCTCACCGACCCGGCTCCCACCGCGGTGACCGCGGCGGCGCAGGTGGGCTGCGAGGTCGGCGCCATCGCCAACAGCCTGGTGTTCGACGCGGACGGCGAGCCGCTGCTGGTGCTGACCAGTGGCGCCCATCGGGTGGACACCACGCTCGTGGCGGGGCTGGTCGGCGTGGCCAAGGTCAAGCGGGCCACGCCGGAGTTCGTGAAGGCCGCGACCGGCCAGACGATCGGCGGGGTGGCGCCCGTGGGGCACCCGGCGCCGATCCGTACGCTGGTCGACAAGTGGCTGAGCCGGCACGGGGTGGTCTGGGCCGCCGGCGGCCATGCGCACACCGTGTTCCCCACGACGTTCGACGAGCTCGTCCGCATCACCGGCGGGACCCCGGTCGAGGTGGAGTAGACCCGGTCACGGGATTCGGCGGGCGGGCCCCGCTGTGCGGCGGGCGGAAAAGTTGATGCGCCGAGCGGGGGCGGCGGTGCGCCGGGTGGGGAAATCGGGGGGCAAGATCGCTTTGACCCGGTTTCGACCCTGGGGGTATCGGAGCCCTGCTAATGTGCGAAAAGTGATCGAACTGCGACGCACCGGTCCGGAAGGGTTCACTGCCGCACTGGACACCGTGATCGAGATCTACACGGCGGCCATGCGCCCCCCGGCCGAGCAGCTGACCGGGCGGCAGGGCATCATGCGCAACCACGCGACGTTCCCCGACTTCACCTGCCTGCTCGCCGAGACCGACGGCGACGTGGTCGCGGGGTTCGGCTACGCGTTCCACGGCGCGCCCGGCCAGTGGTGGCACGACGTGGTGCGCCGCGCGCTGGAGGACCGGGCGGGCCGGGACGCGGGCCTGGCGTGGTTCGGCGACGCCCTGGAGATCGCGGAGATCCACGTGCGCCCCGACTACCAGGGCAAAGGCATAGGACGGCGCCTGGTGCAGGGATTGTGCGAGGGCCGGGCCGAGCGCACCGCCGTGTTGTCCACCCACGACCAGCCGACGGCGGCACGCCATCTGTACCGGCGGCTGGGTTTCGTGGACCTGCTCGGCGCCTTCGTGTTCCCCGGTGGCTACGAGCGCTACGCGATCGTGGGGGCGACGCTCCCGCTACGGCCTGTGGCGTAGCGGGCGGCCCGGCCCGTCGCGGTGCGTCAGAAGGACTCGACGGCGCGGCGCGCCTCGGCGTCCAGGACTCCCCAGTTGATGAGCTCCTCGGTCAGCTCGGTGGGGGACTTGTCATAGATGACGGCAAGCGAACGCAGGTCCTCCTGGCGGATCGACAGCACCTTGCCGTTGTAGTCGCCGCGCTGGCTCTGGATGGTGGCCGCGTACCGCGCGAGCGCGCCGGCCTTCTCCTTCGGCAGCTGGGCGAGGCGCTCAAGGTCGATCACCAGCTTGGGTGTCGGTCCAAGCGGGCTCGGCGCGGAGCCGCCGGGGAGCAGCTCCGAGACCGGCACTCCGTAGAAGTCGGCCAGCTCGGCCAGCTTCTGCACGGTCACAGCCCGGTCACCACGCTCGTAGGAGCCGACGACGACGGCTTTCCATCGCCCCCGCGACTTCTCCTCGACTCCGTGCAGCGAAAGTCCCTGCTGGGTGCGGATGGCGCGAAGGCGCGCCCCCAGCGACTTGGCGTAGTCAGACGGCATGTGTGGCCCCCCGGCTTTCTATGAACGTTCTCACTAATTGTGCGCCTTGCGACGTATCACCCGACGCGCGGGTCTGGTGCCCGGGGCAGGCACCAACCGTGACCACTGCGTCGGGGTTTATCCGAGAACGTCGCGAGGTGTGGTTACGGACAGTGACGGTAAAGGTGTGGGCGTGATTGGTCAAGCTGATTGGAAAAAAGATGCCGAATCCTGTCCGGTTCGGCCCTGATCTGGTCAGTCACCTACGCAGCGTCGGTTTCACCGGCCGAAGCCGCCCCGCTCGGACCCGCCGCGGCGCGCCGCGCCGTCGGGAGGCACGGCACGGGGCCGGGTGGCCCGCTGGTCGGCGCCCACTATACGGGCATCTGCGCAGCTTGCGGGACTGTACACCCGGACGGAGCCTTCCTCGGAGGGCTGCTACGGTGGTGGGGTCAAACTTCCTTTAAGACCCGTCCTGTGAGGCGGGAAAGGCGGTGACCTTCATGGACGGCGCCCAAAAGACGGCGCACGACGGTGACCAGGCGCGCGAAGGCGAGCGGGCAGTGCTCGAGGCCCCGGACATCAACCGGGCCCTCACCCGCATCGCCCACGAGATCCTCGAACGCGCCAAGGGACCGGAGAACCTCCTCCTGCTCGGCATCCCCACCAGGGGCACCATCCTGGCGCGCAGGCTCGCCGACCGCATCGAACAGGTCGAGGGCCACGCGGTGGCCTTCGGCTCCCTCGACGTCACCATGTACCGCGACGACCTGCGGCTCAAGCCCGCCCGCGCCCTGGGCCGCACCGACCTGCCCGCCGAGGGCGTGGACGGCCGCATCGTGATCCTGGTGGACGACGTGCTGTACTCCGGCCGCACGGTCCGCGCGGCCCTGGACGCCCTCAACGACCTCGGCCGCCCCACGGCCGTGCGGCTCGCCGTGCTGGTGGACCGCGGCCACCGGGAACTGCCCATCCGCGCCGACCACGTCGGCAAGAACCTGCCCACCTCGCGCGCCGAGACCGTGCGCGTGTGCCTGCGGGAGACCGACCAGAGGGACGCCGTCCTGCTGCGGGGAGGCCACTGATGAAACGCCATCTGCTGTCCACGGCCGACCTGTCACGCGACGACGCCCTGCTCGTCCTGGACACCGCCGAGCAACTGGCGCGGGTCTCGGACCGTTCCATAAAGAAGCTGCCCACCTTGCGCGGGCGCACCGTCGTCAACCTCTTCTTCGAGGACTCGACCCGCACCCGCATCTCGTTCGAGGCCGCCGCCAAGCGCCTGTCCGCCGACGTGATCAACTTCTCGGCCAAGGGCTCCAGCGTCTCCAAGGGCGAGAGCCTGAAGGACACCGCGCTCACCCTGCAGGCCATGGGCGCCGACGCCGTCGTGATCAGGCACGGCGCCTCCGGGGCGCCGCACCGCCTGGCCACCTGGGTGGACGGCAGCGTCGTCAACGCCGGCGACGGCACCCACGAGCACCCCACCCAGGCGCTGCTCGACGCCTTCACCATGCGCCGCCGCCTCGGCGACCTGGACGGCCGCCGGGTCACCATCGTCGGCGACGTGCTGCACAGCAGGGTCGCCCGCTCCAACGTCCACCTGCTGCACACCCTCGGCGCCCAGGTCACACTGGTGGCCCCGCCCACGCTGCTGCCGGTCTCCATGGACGGCTGGCCGTGCGAGGTCTCCTACGACTTCGACGCCGTGCTGCCCAAGTCCGACGTGGTCATGATGCTGCGCGTCCAGCACGAGCGGATGAACGCCTCGTTCTTCCCCTCGGCCCGGGAGTACAGCCGCCGCTACGGCCTGGACACCGACCGCCTCGGCAGGATGCCCGACGGCGCCATCGTGATGCACCCCGGCCCGATGAACCGCGGCATGGAGATCGCCGCGGACGTGGCCGACTCCGTCCGCTCGACCATCGTCGAGCAGGTCACCAACGGCGTGACAGTGCGCATGGCCGTCCTGTACCTGCTGCTGTCCGGTTCCGAGCCCGCCATCGGGGGAGACAAGTGACGTACCTTCTCACGGGCGCCCGCCTGCTCGGCGGCGACCCGTGCGACATCCTGATCGACGGCGCCCACATCGCCGAGGTCGGCGCGCCGGGCGAGGTGGACGGCGGCCGCGCGGCCCGCGTGGACGCCGGCGGCCTGGTCGCGCTGCCCGGCCTGGTCGACCTGCACACCCACCTGCGCGAGCCCGGCAGGGAGGACGCCGAGACCGTCGGGTCGGGCACGGCCGCCGCCGCGCTCGGCGGCTACACGGCCGTGCACGCCATGGCCAACACCTCCCCGGTCGCCGACACCGCCGGCGTGGTGGAGCAGGTGTGGCGGCTCGGCCAGGAGGCCGGGCACTGCGACGTGCGCCCGGTGGGCGCGGTCACCGCGGGCCTGAAGGGCACCCAGCTCGCCGAGCTCGGCGCGATGGCCGACAGCGCGGCACGGGTCCGGGTGTTCTCCGACGACGGCGTGTGCGTCTCGGACGCGGTGCTGATGCGCCGCGCGCTCGAGTACGTCAAGGCGTTCGACGGGGTGATCGCCCAGCACGCCCAGGAGCCCCGGCTGACCGAGGGCGCGCAGATGAACGAGGGCGAGGTGTCCGGCAGGCTCGGCCTGGCGGGCTGGCCCGCCGTCGCCGAGGAGGCGATCATCGCACGCGACTGCCTGCTGGCGGCGCACGTCGGCTCCCGGCTGCACGTCTGCCACGTCTCCACGGCAGGCTCGGTGGAGATCATCCGCTGGGCCAAGTCCAAGGGCTGGGACGTCACCGCCGAGGTCACCCCGCACCACCTGCTGCTCACCGACGCCCGCGCGGAGAGCTCGCCCGCGGGCCCGTACAACCCGATCTACAAGGTGAACCCCCCGCTGCGCACCGCCGCCGACGTGCGGGCGCTGCGCGAGGCCCTCGCCGACGGCACCATCGACTGCGTGGCCACCGACCACGCGCCGCACCCGGTGGAGGACAAGGAGACCGAGTGGCCCGCGGCGGCCATGGGCATGATCGGCCTGGAGACGGCCCTGTCGGTGGTCCAGGAGGCCATGGTGGAGACCGGGCTGCTCGACTGGGCGGGCGTGGCCGACCGCATGTCCGTCCGCCCGGCCCGCATCGGCCGGGTGGCGGGCCACGGCGCCGCGCTGCGCGCCGGGGCGCCCGCCAACGTCACCCTGGTCGACCCCTCCGCCCGCGCCGAGGTGGACCCCTCGGGGTTCGCCTCCCGGAGCCGTAACACGCCCTACGTGGGCATGACGCTGCCGGGGAGGGTCGTGGCGACGTTCCTGCGCGGCCGCCCCACCGTTTCTGAAGGGAAGCTCACGTGACGCGCGCGACCACGGGCACGGCCGTCCTGGTGCTGGAGGACGGCCGAGCCTTCCACGGCACGCCGTACGGCGCCGAGGGGGAGACGTTCGGCGAGATGGTGTTCTCCACCGGCATGACCGGCTACCAGGAGACCCTGACCGACCCGTCGTACCACCGGCAGATCGTCGCGATGACGTCCCCGCACATCGGCAACACCGGCATCAACGACGAGGACCCCGAGTCGTCCCGCATCTGGGTGGCCGGGTACGTGGTGCGCGAGCCCGCGCGCATCGCCTCCAACTGGCGCTCGCGCCGCACCCTCGACGAGGAGCTGCGCGCCCAGGGCGTGGTGGGCATCGCCATGCCGGGCACCCGGGCCCTGACCCGCCACCTGCGCGAGCGGGGCGCCATGCGCGCCGGGGTGTTCACCGGCCCGCACGCCCCGGTGGAGGAGCTGGCCGAGCGGGTGCGCCTGAGCCCCTCGATGGTGGGGGCGGACCTCGCCACGCAGGTGTCCACCGCCGAGCCGTACGTCGTGCCCGCGCACGGCGAGAAGAGGTTCACCGTCGCCGCGCTGGACCTCGGCATCAAGGCCATGACGCCCTACCGCATGGCCGAGCGGGGCTGCGAGGTGCACGTGCTGCCCGCGGCCACCCCCGCGGCCGAGGTGCTCGCGCTGCGCCCCGACGGGGTGTTCCTGTCCAACGGGCCGGGCGACCCGGCCGCCGCGGACTACGCCGTCCGGACGCTCGCCGGCGTGATGGAGTCCGGCACACCGGTGTTCGGCATCTGCTTCGGCAACCAGATCCTCGGCCGCGCGCTCGGCCTCGGCACCTACAAGCTGCGGTACGGCCACCGGGGGGTCAACCAGCCCGTCCAGGACCGCCGCACCGGCAAGGTGGACATCTCCGCGCACAACCACGGCTTCGCCGTCCAGGCGCCGCTGGACGGCCCGTTCGGCACGCCGTACGGCCGCGCGGAGGTCAGCCACGTCAACCTGAACGACGACTGCGTGGAGGGGTTGCGCCTGCTGGACTATCCCGCGTTCAGCGTGCAGTACCACCCCGAGGCCGCCGCGGGGCCGCACGACGCCGCCGGCCTGTTCGACGAGTTCTGCGCCCTGATGGCGCGTGCGGGCAACGGGGCGACGGAGGGGGACAGGCGTGGCTAAGCGCACCGACATCCGCTCGATCATGGTCATCGGCTCGGGGCCGATCGTGATCGGGCAGGCGTGCGAGTTCGACTATTCGGGCACCCAGGCGTGCCGGGTGCTGCGGGCCGAGGGCTACCGGGTGATCCTGGTCAACAGCAACCCCGCGACGATCATGACGGACCCGGAGTTCGCCGACGCCACCTACGTCGAGCCGATCACCCCCGACATCGTCGAGAAGATCATCGCCAGGGAGCGCCCCGACGCGCTGCTGCCCACCCTCGGCGGCCAGACCGCGCTCAACACCGCGGTGGCGCTGCACGAGGCGGGTGTGCTCGAACGCTACGACGTCGAGCTGATCGGCGCCGACATCGACGCCATCCAGGCGGGGGAGAACCGCGAGCTGTTCAAGGGCATCGTGGCCCGGGTGGCCGCCGAGTACGGCCTGAACGCCGAGTCGGCCCGCTCGGTGATCTGCCACACCCTGGAGGACTGCCTGGCCGCGGTGGACGAGCTCGGCTACCCGCTGGTGGTGCGGCCGAGCTTCACCATGGGCGGCGCGGGCTCGGGATTCGCCTACGACGAGGTGGACCTGCGCCGCATCGCGGGCGCCGGCCTGGACGCCTCGCCGACCAGCGAGGTGCTCCTGGAGGAGTCCATCCTCGGCTGGAAGGAGTTCGAGCTGGAGGTGATGCGCGACCGGGCCGACAACGTCGTCATCGTGTGCTCCATCGAGAACATCGACCCCATGGGCGTGCACACCGGCGACAGCGTCACCGTGGCCCCCGCGATGACCCTCACCGACCGCGAGTACCAGAACATGCGCGACGTGGCCATCGCGGTGATCCGCGAGGTCGGCGTGGACACCGGCGGCTGCAACATCCAGTTCGCCGTCGACCCGGCCACCGGGCGCATGATCGTCATCGAGATGAACCCCCGGGTGTCGCGGTCCAGCGCCCTGGCCTCCAAGGCGACCGGCTTCCCCATCGCCAAGATCGCCGCGAAGCTCGCCGTCGGGTACACCTTGGACGAGATCCCCAACGACATCACCCGCGAGACCCCCGCGTCGTTCGAGCCGTCCCTGGACTACGTCGTGGTCAAGGTGCCGCGCTTCGCGTTCGAGAAGTTCGCCGGGGCCGACCAGACCCTCACCACCCACATGAAGTCGGTCGGCGAGGCCATGGCGATCGGCCGGTCCTTCCCCGAGGCCCTGCAGAAGGCCCTGCGGTCGCTGGAGAAGAAGGGCTCGTCCTTCGGCTGGGCGGGCGACGTCGGGGACAAGGAGGCGCTCCTGGCGGCCTGCCGCGTCCCGCACGACGGGCGGCTGCGCACCGCCCAGCAGGCCATCAGGGCCGGGGCCACCCTGGAGGAGCTCTACGAGGCCACCTCCATCGACCCGTGGTTCCTGGACCAGCTGTACCTGATCGACGAGGAGGCGCGGGCCCTGCGCGAGGGCGGGCTGTCGGCGGACGAACTGACGCGGGCCAAGCGGCACGGCTTCTCCGACGCGCAGATCGCCGAGATCCGCGGCCTGCCCGAGGCCGAGGTGCGCGCGCTGCGCCACGGGCTCGGGGTGCGGCCGGTGTACAACACCGTCGACACCTGCGCCGCCGAGTTCGCCGCCCGCACGCCGTACCTGTACTCGACCTACGACGAGGAGACCGAGGTCCCCTACGGCGACCGCCCCAAGGTCATCATCCTCGGCAGCGGGCCCAACCGCATCGGGCAGGGCATCGAGTTCGACTACGCGTGCGTGCACGCCTCGTTCGAGCTGTCGTCCGCCGGGTACGAGACCGTGATGGTCAACTGCAACCCCGAGACGGTGTCCACCGACTACGACACCTCCGACCGGCTGTACTTCGAGCCGCTCACCCTGGAGGACGTCCTCGAGGTCGTGGCCGCCGAGCAGGAGACCGGGCCGGTCGCCGGGGTGATCGTCCAGCTCGGCGGGCAGACCCCGCTCGGGCTGGCCCAGGCGCTGAAGGACGCGGGGGTGCCCGTGGTCGGCACCAGCCCCGAGTCCATCCACCTCGCCGAGGACCGCGGCGCGTTCGGCCGGGTGCTCGCTGAGGCCGGGCTGCCCGCCCCCAAGCACGGCACCGCGATGACGGTGGCGCAGGCCCAGCAGGTGGCCGAGGAGATCGGCTACCCCGTGCTGGTCCGCCCGTCGTACGTCCTCGGCGGCGCCGGGATGGCCATCGTGTACGACGAGAACACGCTCGCCTCGTACATGGAGCGCGCCGCGGGCGACCACCCCGTGCTGGTCGACCGGTTCCTCGACGAGGCCATCGAGATCGACGTGGACGCCCTGTTCGACGGCGAGGAGCTGTTCCTCGGCGGCGTCATGGAGCACATCGAGGAGGCCGGGATCCACTCGGGCGACTCGGCCTGCGCCCTGCCGCCCATCACGCTCGGCGGCCACGACATCAAGCGCATCAGGGCGGCCACCGAGGGCATCGCGCGCGGCGTCGGCGTGCGCGGCCTGCTGAACGTCCAGTACGCCCTGGCGACGGGCGTCCTGTACGTCCTGGAGGCCAACCCGCGGGCCAGCCGCACGGTGCCGTTCGTGTCCAAGGCCACGGCGGTGCCGCTGGCCAAGGCGGCGGCCCGGGTGATGCTGGGCACCACCATCGCGGAGCTGCGCGCCGAGGGCATGCTGCCGCGCACCGGCGACGGCGGCAGCATGCCGCTGGACGCGCCCATCGCGGTCAAGGAGGCCGTGCTGCCGTTCAACCGGTTCCTGGGGGTCGACACCATCCTCGGGCCCGAGATGCGCTCCACGGGCGAGGTCATGGGCATCGACGAGGTGTTCGGCACGGCCTTCGCCAAGTCGCAGGCGGCGTCGTACGGCTCGCTGCCCACCAAGGGGCGGGCGTTCGTGTCGGTGGCCAACCGCGACAAGCGGGCGATGATCTTCCCGGTGAAGGCGCTGGCCGACCTCGGGTTCGAGATCCTCGCCACCGAGGGCACCGCGGAGGTGCTGCGCCGCAACGGGGTCCATGCCAAGATCGTGCGAAAGCAGAGCGACGGCGCCGGCCCCGGCGGCGAGCCCACCATCGTGACCCGCATCCTGGACGGCGAGGTCGACCTCATCGTGAACACCCCCTTCGGCGGACCCGGCCAGTCCGGGCCACGCCTCGACGGCTACGAGATCCGCACCGCTGCCGTCCTGCGCGGCATCCCATGCGTCACCACTGTGCAAGGGCTCGGTGCGGCCGTGCAGGGCATCCAGGCGATAACGGCGGGCTCGGTGGGCGTACGGTCGCTGCAGGAGCACGCCGAGCGGCTGCGGGGCTGAACGACGCGGCGGGAGGTGGAGGAGACGGCCGGTACCGCGGTACAGGTGACCGGCACGGTGCTGACCACGCGCCGTGTCGACGCCTATCACGCCCTCACGGTGGTCGCGCCCGGCATCGCCGAGCGCTTCCGTCCCGGCCACTTCGTCTCGGTGGCCGTCGGCGGGCCGTACACCTCGATGCCGGCCCGCCGCGCGTTCGCCGTGCACGACGTCAAGCCCGACTACGGCGGCACGGTGGAGCTGGTCTTCGCCGTGCGCGGCCGGGGCACCGCCTGGCTGGCCGACCGCAAGGCCCGCGACACCCTGGACCTGGTGGGCCCCCTCGGCCGCCCGTTCCCCGTGCCGCGGGACCCCGTGGTGTGCGTGCTGGTCGGCGGCGAGTACGGCTCGGCGTCGCTGTTCGCGCTCGCCGACGTGCTGCAGCGGCGCGGCTGCCGGGTCGACTTCGTGCTCGGCGCCGCGTCCGCCGACCGCGTGTTCGGCGCGCTGCGCGCCCGGCGCATCGGGGAGACCACCACGCTGACCACCGAGGACGGCTCGCTCGGCCTGCGCGGCCGCGTCACCGACGCCCTGCCCTCGGTGATCGCCGACGCGCGGGCCGACGTGGTCTACGCGTGCGGCCCGATGGACATGCTGCGCGGGGTGACGGCGGTCGCCGTCGAGTTCGACATCCCCGTCCAGGTCTCCGTCGAGGAGTCCATGGCCTGCGGCTACGGCGTGTGCATGACCTGCGTGCTCCCGGTGATCGGTGACGACGGCGTGACCCGCATGGTGCGATCCTGCGTGGAGGGGCCTGTGTTCCGCGGCGAGCGCGTGCGGTTCGAGGACATCGGGACCATCCCGTTCGACGCCCTGGGCGCGCCTGGGGGACGAGCACAGGAAGGCGGTGCTCACACCCGAAATGTCAGTTGACATGCGGACGTACCTCGCGCACGTCGAACTGGCCAACCCGATCACCACGGCCGCCGGGTGCGCGGCCACCGGCGCCGAGCTCTCCCAGTTCGTCGACCTGTCGCGCCTCGGCGCCTTCGTCACCCCGTCGATCACCATGGCGCCCCGGGCCGGCCGGCCCACCCCCCGGATGGCCGAGACCCCCTCGGGCCTGCTGAACGCCGTGGGCCTCCAGGGCCCCGGCGTGGACGTGTTCCTGGAGCGCGAGCTGCCGCGCCTGGCCGAGCGGGGGGCGCGGGTCGTGGTGTCCATCGGCGGCGGCAGCGTGGCCGAGTACACCGCGCTGGCCCGCAGGCTCGCCGACGCGCCCGGCGTGACGGCGATCGAGGTCAACCTGTCGTGCCCCAACGTCGAGGACCTCGGGCGGGTGTTCGCGCGCGACCCGGCGGCCTCGGCCGAGGTGGTCTCGTCGGTGCGCGCCACCATGCGCTACGACGTGCCCGTGGTGGCCAAGCTCGCTCCCGACGCCGCCGACATCGTGGCCGTGGCCCGCGCCTGCGTGGACGGCGGCGCCGACGCCCTCGCGATGATCAACACCCCGCTCGGCATGAGCATCGACGTCGACACCATGCGTCCCGCGCTCGCCGCGGGCACCGGCGGGCTGTCCGGGCCCGCCATCCGGCCGCTGGCCGTGCGCTGTCTGTGGCAGGTGCACGCCGCGCTGCCCGGCGTACCCATCGTCGGCATGGGCGGCGTGTTCACCGGCAGGGACGCCCTGGAGCTCATCCTGGCGGGCGCCTGCGCCGTCTCGGTGGGCACCGCCCTGTTCCACGACCCCTACGCGTGCCTGCGCATCCTGCGGGAGCTGGAGGACCTCCTGAAGGAGCGCGGGTTCGAGCGGCTGGCCGACGCCGTCGGCCTGGCCCAGCGACCACCCGGGGCCGGGCCCCGGCACCGCATCGACCTGGAGGAGAGCTCTCTGTGACGTCCGCACCCATCGCCGTCGCCTTGGACGCACCGGATCTGGAGACGGCGGCCCGCTGGGCTGCCCTGGTCACACCGCACGTGAGCACGGTGAAGGTCGGCCTCGAACTCTACCTGCGCTACGGCCCCGACGTGCTGGCCTCGGTGCGAGGGGCCAGCGGGGTCCAGGTCTTCCTCGATCTCAAGCTCCACGACATCCCGAACACCGTCGCCGGGGCCACCCGGGCGGTGGCCCGGCTCAAGCCCGCCATCCTGACCGTGCACGCCGCCGGCGGGCGCACCATGATCAAGGCGGCGGTGGAGGCCGCGCCGCACACCAGGATCGCCGCCGTGACGGCCCTGACGTCGCTTTCCGAGGCCGATCTGGAGCGCATGGGGGTGCGGGGACCCGCCGGGGACGCCGTGCGCCGTCTGGCCGTCGAGGCCGTCGGCGCGGGCGCCCAGGCGCTGGTCTGCTCGCCCCGCGAGGTCGCCGCGGTGCGGGCGGAGGTCGGGCCGCAGATCATGCTCATCACCCCGGGGGTCCGCCCCGCCGGCTCGGACACCCAGGATCAGGCAAGAGTAGCGACTCCCGAGGAGGCCATCGCCGACGGGGCCGATCTTCTCGTGATCGGCCGCCCCATCACGGCCGCCACCGACCCCGGCGCCGCCGCCGCGGGCATCGCCGCGGCCCTGCGCCGCGTCGTCCCCGGCTGACCACCGCGGTGCGACACCCACCGCGGCGCGACACCCACCGCGGCGCGACACCCACCGCGGCGCGGCCCCCGGCCCGGCACGAAAACCCGCGACGGAGCGTTCCCAGCCGGTCACCGATTGTGCCCGGAGGTAGCCCCGATTCGTGCCCCGTTCGCCGTCGGGCCGTCCGCGGATGATCACGCCCCGTGGTGGCCCGGTGGCGGAGACGGGTCGAAGGAGGGCTGCTCGCGGGCGGTCACTGGCTGTGGCGGATCGGTCAAAAAGCCCACATTCCGGCAAAGCGTGCGGGTGGGATGAAACGCCTGTTGAGCTGCTAATCGGGCATTTTCATTGGTTGGGCCGGTGAGACGCGCCCGGGCTCCGCCGCGTCCTCGCGCGGCGTGTCCCGGGTCGCGGGCCGGCTCGGCGCCCCGGTCGGTGAGGGGCCTGTACAGGCGGGTTTTGTCGACACAGAGCGATGTGTCGGCTACGAAGGGTGATGAAATGAAGTTTATGTGGGGAGAAACTGGTCTTGACGTTGCCTGAAGGGCCCAAGACCAGCTAGTTTCCCCTCCCGTCCGAGTACATCGACAGAAATTCGAGGTGACCCGGCGTGGCTCTTCCTCCCCTGACCCCCGAGCAGCGCGCCGCAGCCCTGGAGAAGGCTGCCAAGGCCCGCAAGGAGCGTGCCGAGGTCAAGAACCGGCTGAAGCACGGCGCGGTTTCTCTGGCTGAGGTGCTGAAGGATGGTCAGACCGACGACGTCATCGGCAAGATGAAGGTGTCGGCCCTTTTGGAGTCGCTCCCCGGCGTGGGCAAGGTCCGCGCCAAGCAGCTCATGGAGAGACTCGGTATCGCCGAGTCCCGTCGCGTACGGGGTCTCGGTGCGAACCAGCGCGCCGCCTTGGAGCGCGAGTTCGGCGGCGCCGAGAGCTGATCTCGGCGGACGCCGGCACGAACTATCGGGGGTGTGGAGTGACCGGTACGTCCTGGCCCGAAGAGAGGGGCGCTCGACAAGCGCCCGTTTTCGAGGGGTTCGGGACACGTGGCGGTGACCCCATGCCTCCATCCGGGAGTCCGGAGGGGACCGACCTCTCCTCCGGACCGAAGGGAAACCGCCTGACGGTCCTTTCCGGCCCGTCGGGCGTGGGCAAGTCCACGGTCGTCGCCGAGCTTCGGCGGTCCCACCCAGAGGTGTGGCTGTCGGTCTCGGTGACCACCAGGGCTCCCCGCCCGGGGGAGACGCACGGAGTCGAGTACTTCTTCGTGTCCGGCCCCGAGTTCGACGGTCTGGTCGCCGACGGCGCTCTGCTCGAATGGGCCGAGTTCGCCGGCAACCGGTACGGCACCCCACGCCGGCCGGTCGAGCGCAAGCTCGCCGACGGGGTGCCCGCCCTGCTCGAGATCGACCTGCAGGGCGCGCGGCAGGTGCGCGACACCATGCCGGAGGCGCTCCTGGTCTTCCTGGCCCCACCGAGCTGGGAAGAGCTGGAGAGCCGCCTGCGTGGCCGCGGCACCGAACCCGAGGACGTCATCGCCCGTCGCCTGGCCGCCGGCCGCGTCGAGATGGCGGCCGAGAAGGAATTCGACCTCACCCTGGTCAACACCGCCATCGGGGACGTCTGCGGCAGGCTCCTGGAGCTGCTCGTCCGCGACGACCCTCCCCCCGGCCGCTTCTGAGCGGCGCCGCGCCCACCCCGCCCGCCCGGTACGCCCGTACCTGAGCGGCGGCGACTCGTCGTGAGGGGTGCGCGTCACTTGGTATCCTTCGCCGAGACGTATTTCACGAACCGACTGAGA
Source organism: Sphaerisporangium aureirubrum (assembly GCF_042658925.1). NCBI lineage: Bacteria > Bacillati > Actinomycetota > Actinomycetes > Streptosporangiales > Streptosporangiaceae > Sphaerisporangium > Sphaerisporangium aureirubrum. The sequence goes on along the minus strand of NZ_JBHSRF010000067.1, from coordinate 5,640 downwards.
GGCGACGACGTGGCAGGCACCGCCCCTGTTGCCGAAGGCATCACCAACCCGCCGATCGACCAGCTGCTCGAGGTCGTCGACAGCAAGTACAGCCTGGTCATCATGGGCGCCAAGCGGGCGCGCCAGATCAACGCCTACTACTCCCAGCTCGGCGAAGGCCTGCTGGAGTACGTCGGCCCCCTGGTCGAGACCCACGCCCAGGAGAAGCCGCTCTCCATCGCGCTGCGCGAGATCTCCGAGGGCCTGCTGACCTCCGAGCCGGTCGAGGGCTGACCTCCGGCCGAGGGCCAGCGGAGCCACACGAGTCACAGGGACCGAGGCCATGACCGCCGGCCAGGGCGCCCGCCCGCGTGTCGTTCTCGGCGTGGGCGCCGGCATCGCCGCGTACAAGGCGTGCGAGCTGCTGCGGTTGTTCACCGAGTCCGGCCACGACGTGCGGGTGGTCCCCACCCGCGACGCGCTGCGCTTCGTCGGCGAGCCCACCTGGGCGGCCCTGTCGGGTAACCCGGTGACCAGTGAGGTCTGGGAGTCGGTGCACGAGGTGCCGCACGTCCGCATCGGCCAGCACGCCGACCTGGTCGTGGTGGCGCCCGCCACCGCCGACATTCTCGCCAAGGCCGCGCACGGCCTCGCGGGCGACCTGCTCACCGGCACGCTGCTGACGGCGCGCTGCCCGGTGGTGTTCGCGCCCGCCATGCACACCGAGATGTGGGACCACCCCGCCACCCGCGCCAACGTCGCCACGCTGCGCGAGCGCGGCTCGATCGTCGTCGACCCCGCCGTGGGACGCCTCACCGGCGCCGACACCGGCCCCGGGCGGCTGCCCGACCCCGCCGAGATCTTCGAGGTCTGCCGCCGCGTCCTGTCCGGCCGCGCGCCCGACCTCGCCGGGCGCCACGTGGTCGTCTCCGCCGGGGGCACCCGCGAGGCCATCGACCCGGTGCGCTTCATCGGCAACCGCTCCTCCGGCCTCCAGGGGTACGCCCTGGCGCGCACCGCCGTCGCGCGCGGCGCTCGGGTCACCGTCGTGGCCGCCAACGTCGCCCTGCCCGACCCCGCGGGGGCCACCGTGGTCCGGGTCGAGTCCGCGGCGCAGATGCGCGCCGCCGTGCTGGAGGCCGCCGAAGGGGCCGACGCCGTGGTCATGGCCGCCGCCGTCGCCGACTTCCGGCCGGTCGCGGCCAGCGACTCCAAGATCAAGAAGACCGACGGGGAGCCGGAGCCGATCCGCCTGGCCAAGAACCCCGACATCCTCGCCGAGCTGTGCGACCGGCGCCGCCAGGGCCTCAAGCCGTACCCCGAGGTGATCGCCGGTTTCGCCGCCGAGACCCACGACGCCCTCGCCAACGGCCAGGCCAAGCTGGAACGCAAGGGCTGCGACCTGCTGGTCGTCAACCAGGTGGGTGAGGGCCTGGCGTTCGGCACCCCCGACAACGCCGCCGTGATCCTCGTGGCGGGCGGCGACCCCGTCGACGTCCCCAGGGGCCCCAAGGAGTCCCTGGCCGACGCCCTGTGGACCCTGGTGGCCGCCCGCCTCACCTGAGCGCCCCGCCCGCTACCCGCCCGCTGTCCGCCCTCGCCGCGCCCGCTGCCCGTCCCTGACGCGCTTACTGCCCGTCCCCGGCTCTCCCGCGGGACAGGGGCGTCCCATCCTCCGATCCCGCGCGCGATTTTCGCTTTCCGTCCGCTGGATCGCTGCGAACCGGTCACGCTATAGGGCCCGCATCTTGCTGTCCGTGTCCCCCCGGCGGATACTCCTTCCCAAAGGCCGAGCGAGAGGGCCTGGACGATGCCGGTGACCGCAGCCATCAGGCAACGATGCCGAGAACTCCTGCCCGCGGGCGAGAACATCCACTACGTCTTCCCGGTGAGCCTGGTCGGGTCCGGCGGGGTGGCCAACTTCATGATCCTGGTGAGCGACCGGTTCATCACCGTGCTCGCCACCAAGGTGTTCAGCCGTTATGAGCCCGCCGCGGTGTGGGCGACGCACCCGCGCAACACGAGACTCGGCCCGGTCGAGTTCGCCGCCGGGCCCAGGATCAAATTGGGTGGTACGGTTTTCGAGGTCGACGAGGAGTACGTCGCGGTCGTGGGGGCGGCGGACACCGAAGCGTTCTCGCCGGGGGACCTGCCCAGAGATCCGCTTCCCGATCTGTAGGTCGCCGGCCGACCACCGGTCGAGACGGTAGAGCGTTGCCGCGCGGGGTGAGGCTACACTCAGCGGAGCGCTCGGGCCGTTCGTTCCCCGAGCCATGTCGCCAGCAGCCGCTGCATGAGGAGCCACTGAGTTGTCCCGCCGCCTGTTCACCTCCGAGTCGGTCACCGAAGGCCACCCGGACAAGATCGCCGACCAGATCAGTGACGCGATCCTCGACGCGATGCTCAAAGACGACGCCCGGAGCCGGGTCGCGGTCGAGACGATGATCACCACCGGCCAGGTCCACGTCGCCGGTGAGGTCACCACCGAGACCTACGTCGACATCCCCGGCGTCATCCGGGAGAAGATCCTGGAGATCGGCTACGACGCCTCGCACAAGGGCTTCGACGGCGCCTCCTGTGGCGTGTCGGTGTCCATCGGCGCGCAGTCGCCCGACATCGCCCAGGGCGTGGACGACGCCTATGAGCACCGCGAGGGCGAGGGCGTCGACGAGCTCGACCGCCAGGGCGCCGGCGACCAGGGCCTGATGTTCGGCTACGCCTGCCGCGAGACGCCCGAGCTGATGCCGCTGCCGATCCAGCTGGCGCACCGCATGTCCCGCCGCCTGTCCGAGGTCCGCAAGAACGGCACCGTGCCCTACCTGCGCCCCGACGGCAAGACCCAGGTCACCGTCGAGTACGACGGCGACCGCCCTGTGCGCCTCGACACCGTCGTGGTCTCCACGCAGCACGCCCCTGAGATCGACCTCAAGGAGATGCTCGCGCCGGACATCAAGGAGCACGTCGTCGACCCGGTCGTCGCCGAACTCGACATCGACACCGACGGCTACCGCCTCCTGGTCAACCCCACCGGCCGCTTCGAGATCGGCGGCCCCATGGGCGACGCCGGCCTGACCGGCCGCAAGATCATCGTCGACACCTACGGCGGCATGGCCCGCCACGGCGGCGGCGCCTTCTCCGGCAAGGACCCCTCCAAGGTCGACCGCTCCGCCGCCTACGCCATGCGCTGGGTAGCCAAGAACGTCGTAGCCGCCGGCCTCGCCGACCGCGCCGAGGTCCAGGTCGCCTACGCCATCGGCAAGGCCCAGCCCGTAGGCGTCTTCGTAGAGACCTTCGGCACCGAAAAGGTAGACGTAGACACCATCCAGCGCGCCATCCTGGAAGTCTTCGACCTAAGGCCCGCCGCCATCATCCGCGACCTGGACCTCCTCCGCCCCATCTACTCCTCCACCAGCGCCTACGGCCACTTCGGCCGCGAAGAGCCCAACTTCTCCTGGGAACGCACCGACCGAGTAGACCAACTCCGCCAGGCCACCGGCCTCTAACCCCCCCAAGAGTTTCGCGGCCCGCTGAACGGGCCGCGAAACTCCTCCCTGCCCACGCCCCCCACGGCACCACCTACGCCTGGCCCACCGCATACGACGGTTCCAGCGCATCCCGATACGAACCGACGCCACACCGCCAGACCCCCTACCCAGCCAAGCCACCGCCGCCTCACGGCGGCAAGCGGACGAGAATCGGAGTCGTTCACCCCCTCCGACCCACGCGGTGCTCAGGGTCTTGCGCGTCGCCGCGAGCGTCTCGCCACAATAAGGCTGGTGCACGCCAACAGGATGTAAATCGGCGCCCGGTCGGCGGGCACCCTGTACGGCGAAGTCGGCGCCGTCTTGCGGCGGCAAGCGAGTGGGGATCGTGGGTCGTTCATCCTCACTCGGCCCCTCGCGGTGCTCGGGATCCTGCGCGTCGCCGCGGGTGGGCTCGCCGCGGTACGGCTGGTGCACGGCAGCAGGGTGTGATCTCGGCGCCGGGTCGGCGGGCACCCTGTACGGCGATGTCGGCGCCGTCGTACGGCGGCAAGCGGCTAGGGACCGGGGGTTGCTCATCCCACCGGGTCCTTGCGGTGCTCCGGGTCCTCGCGGGCTCCGGACTCTGGCGGCAATCCGCTTGTCGGCTTGCCGCAATGGGGCCGGTGCACGGCAGCAGGGTGTGAATCGGCGCCGGGTCGGCGGCCACCCCGTATGGCGAAGTCGGCGCCGTCTTATGGCGGCAAGCGGGTAGGGATCGGGGGTCGGTCCCCACCGATGGATTCTCCCGGTGCTCCGGGTTCTCCCGGTGATGCGCTGCCTGGTCTGTGGCACACGGGTGGCCCACGCAAAATGGCTGGCCCATGGCTCACGGTTGGCCTGCGGTAACGCAGGTGCGCTCAATCGGCGCCGGGTCGGTGGGTACCTTGTACGGCGAAGTCGGCGCCGTCTTGCGGCGGCAAGTGGGTGGGGGAGGCGGCGGTCGCGCTCATGGGATTCTCCCGGTGCTCTGGATTGTCCGGGCGACGCCTATGGCGGGTGTGCGGCAACATGGCAGGCCTGCGGTGACGAGGGTGGGGCTTAATTGGCGCCGGGTTGGCGGGCACTTTGTACGGCGGGGTCGGTGTCGCTGTATGGCGGCGAGTGGGTGATGGGGCGGGGGTCGGTAATGTCGGTGGAGTGGGATGGTGGGGGGCTGTGTGGTGAAGGCGGTGGTGTCGTGGGGGGTGGTGCTGGGCTGTTGGTGCCGGGCGGTGGTGGGGTCTGGTAGGACCGAGAGGTGAACGAGACCAGCTCGTCTGATGACTTCTCGCCTGAGCCGGTGGCCGATGGGCAGACGGCTCTGGAGGGTGTGCCTGCTCCGGGGGAGGGGCGGGGGAAGGCGAAGGGGGCCTTCGTCGCGGCGGATGTGGCGCCGGTGGCTCGCGTGGTGGTGGATACGCCGTTGCCGCATCTGGATCGGCCGTTCGACTATCTCGTGGGTGCGGGGATGGATGCGGACGCGGTGGCCGGGTGCCGGGTGCGGGTGCGGTTCGCGGGGAAGCTCACGGATGGGTTTCTGCTGGAGCGGGTCGAGAGCAGTGAGCACGAGGGTGCCTTGCTCGGGCTGGAGCGGGTGGTGTCCCCGGAGGCTGTGCTGACGCCCGAGATCGCGGCCCTGTGCCGCGCGGTCGCCGACCGTTACGCGGGCACCATGTCGGACGTCCTGCGCTTGGCCGTTCCCCCGCGACATGCCCGCGTGGAGGCCGAACAGGCTTCGGGCGGCCCTGCTCGCGGGGGGGCTGCTCTTGGCGGGTCTGCTTCTGGCGGCCCTGCATCGGGTGTGCCCGCGACAGGTGAGTCCAGTTCCGTCGAGTCCAGTTCAGCGGTGCGCGCGCCGGCCATGCCCCCATCAGCCATGCCCCCATCAGCCATGCCCCCATCAGCCATGCCCCCATCAGCCATGCCCCCATCAGCCATGCCCCCATCAGCCATGCCCTCATCGGGCGTGCCTGCCTCAGGCCTGCCTGCCTCAGCCGTCCCTGCCTCAGCGATTCCTGCCTCGGTGGTGCACGCTACGGTGGGAGGGCGTGTACCCGTGCGGGAGATCGCTGGTGGGGTGGAGGGGGCGGGGGCGGAGTTTGTGGCTGAGTTGGAGGCTGCGGGGTTGCTTGGGGTTTGGGGGGAGTATTCGACTGGG